>DAOVMN010000033.1 GCA_030630685.1 Thermoplasmata archaeon
CGGGTATCCATGGATTATACATTCTGTAACCAATGTGGAACAAAAAGGGAATAGTATCAACCCACCAAAACATTTATTAGAACATCACGTCGAACTCTCGCCGATAATCATGCCAAATTCATTCAAGCTCAGGCTTGCAGTACTGGCCCTTGCGGCAATTATAATCGCTGCATCGGTATTAACATTCAGTTTGGACGATGATGATGAAGAGAGATGGGTAGCAGGAGATGCCGCGTTAGCGGACGAATATATGGTGTTCGTGGACGCCCCGGAAAGTGCGGAGGACATGGCACTGATCTATGCCCTCTCCTGCCTGGCGGTGAGGAACGGGAACTACCATCCCCTTTTCATCCTTGATGAAACCGGGCTGGACGAACACCAGCTCTGGACAATCGAGCACAGCACGAACAGGGATGTCGAGAAATACCTTTTCACCAACAGTGCACCCCTCACCGTTGCCCAGCAGCTCAGGGGAATCGGGGTAGAGACCAACATCATTTGTTACAATTTCACAAAATGGGATGTGAACAAGGCCCTGCGAGGCTTCCTTGTAAACCCGGGTCCGAATCAGTTCTCGGAGGAGATCAAGGTGGCATCCCATCATGAGGCCCTCTGGGTTGCTCCATTAGCGGCCCACCGGGATGCCATCGTTACCCTGAGCAAGCACTCCTCTTTCAATAGCCAGGAAAGGGTCTGGGAAGCCTTAGCTGATGAGGGGCTGACTGCGGATTATGTCCTTGCGGCCAACCCGGATGATTATCTTGGGGACGATGTATTCCATTCCGTCTTTAACGCCGAGGTAACGAGCTACCACTACCGCTCAATATCGGCTGTGGCAGCGGAGATCGCTGCCTATCGAAGGGCCTTTGTGGTGACGGAGATCGAGGACCTTGAGGATATCGAGGATGAGATGCCAGAGGAATATACCGCATTGTACCCAGAGGGCAATCCCGAGCTTGGTGACCTTGAAGACGAGGCCAACGACATGTATCTGAACAATGTCAAAGCCTATGGATATTATGAGAAGTTCCTGGAGATAAATGATAATTACGGACCAACGAAATATCTCTGCCTCGTGGGTGGCGCAGAGGCGCTGCCGCAGTTCGAGCTCTATGATTACTCCATGAGCGAGGGGAACCTCGTGGAGCCAAAGATCCCAGAGTACACCTCGAGCGATACCGCCTTTGGATTCCTTGACCAGGAAAGGCTGGATTACATGACCACCGCGGTCGGGCGGATCATCAACTACAATGTCCAGGGCGCAAGCAACCAGATTGCCAGGACATTCGGCTACGACAGCATCGTGAAGGAGATCGAAGTAAAGGGTTATGTCGGCCAGGACACCGCTAACTGGGAGAGGCATAGCTCCTCCTGGAACGGTTATGAGGTTGCCGACCTGAGGTTTCAGAATACTCCTTCATGGTTTTTCTGTGAGGACAGTGTAGATGAAGATTATGACACTTCATACTGGGCCACCACGGGCCAGGGAGTGGGGTATGTCTCCAATGGTGGGATGACTCTCAATCATGGTTTTCAGCCGGAACTCGAAGCCTCGGGTCTCGTAGCCTACCGGGGTCATGGTTCCTGGCACGGCAGTTTCTACACCTGGGGACGCTGGGTGGAGAAGAATATCGGTGTGGGGGACCAGGCGGCAAACCATGTCGAGGGCGAGGAACTCAGGAGCTATTTCCTCCCGCCCCAGGTAAGCACCCTGGTTTCCTGCGAGAACTCCAAGATTCACGGAACGAACTACAAATCCATTCCCATAGAGAGAGACAGGGCCTGGGCACCAAACTACATGTATGCCGGGGCAATAGGGCTGTGTGCAGCCACCGAGGTTTCCTATTCCAATATCGGCCAGGACGGGACGTCACTCTTCGGGCAGGCCACCGGGGACAGCCAGTGGGACATCAACGACCTCTGGTACGCAGCCTTCTGGGACGGGATACTCGATGGAGCCTGGGAAAACGGTCAACGCACAGGACCGGAGGTATCCGGAGCAGAGTCTGTACGCCTGGGTGAGAACCGCTACATCGAGAACCTCAAGTCCAATTTCGATGGGAAATACTGCACCCCGTTCCTGGAGCCGCCCACCGGCATGGTGCATCCGAACCGCGGGTTCCTCTACGGGGATGAAGGCGGCATGCACTGGAAGGAGGTCTCCATGTTCGCATACATAGGAGAACCCATGTTCCAGATTCCGATTTTTGTGCCGGGGGTGAACAATGTGGACCCGTGGCATTGAGGATTTGGCAGTAGAAAAAGCTGATATTTCGAAGAAACATCAATAGTTTTGGGATATAACAAAAGCGTTATATAACAAGACCGTTATACAACGTATATGTCAAATAAAATTAGATTAACCCAGGGACCCCCTGCAAAGGGGGACGACTTCTTTGACCGTGAGAAAGTTATACAGGAAATCTGGGATAGATTAGAATGCTCCAGCATTTTGCTTGCAGCTCCCAGGAGATTCGGGAAAACAAGCATTATGCTGCAATTAAGGGATAACCCAAAGAACGGTTTCACTCCATTGTTTTTTGATATCGAACATGTGGAGTCTCCTGAAGAGTTCATCTTGGAACTCATCGGGGAAATCCAGAAAAATAAGGATATCTGGAACAAAATAAAGTCAGGTTTTTTTTCATTTTTCAAAGCGGCTGGAGAGAGAATTGAAGAGATCGAGATAAGTTCAATTCGGATAAAGTTAAGAGAGGCAAAAGATGTGGATTGGAAAGATCTCGGCAAACAGCTCATAAAACTGATTACAGAAAACGAGAAAAGACTGCTGTTTATTCTTGATGAATTCCCTGAAATGATAAAGCTGATGATAGAAAGAGATCGAGAAAGAAATACCGATGAAACAAAAATATTTTTAGGATGGTTCCGTAAGATTCGTCTGACTATGCCAGAGGATGTGAAACTGCGATTTCTTGTCGGAGGTTCCATTTGCCTTGAACATTTACTGGGTCAGATAAACTGCATTGCAAAGATTAATGACATGGATAAAATTAAAGTAGGTCCGTTTTCCGATGAAAAGGCTGTTACATTCATCCAAGAGCTTTTCGCCAGTGACGAAATTGGAATCAATGATGGTATTTTGAAAGCAATTTTAGAACATATAGGAACACCTATACCTTATTTTATTCAGATAATTGTTAAAGCATTGCAGACCGAATCCCGAAATCTGAAAAGATCAATAACTCCGGAATTTGTGAAAGAAGTGTATGAAAACTATTTGCTTGGTACGGATTACAAAAGCTTTTTCCGGCACTATTATTTACGACTCAAGGAATATTATGCAGGCATTGATGGCAAAAAGGACATAGTGGCGGCTGCAAAATCAATCCTGACAGAAATATCTATCTTGGAAAAGGTGCCAAAAACGCAACTTTACCAGTTGTATTTGGATGATACTCATCAGTCTCGTGATGCAGAGGGTTTCGGAGAACTCATGTCGCTTCTTGAAAATGAATTCTATCTTGAGTACGTTCCTGAAGATGAATCCTATAGATTCTTTTCAAAATTGTTGATGGACTGGTGGTACAGACATTTTGGTATGCTGAAGAATGATCGAAGGGGGAAAGTGAAATGAAATCCACCCAACAGATGTTCAATCCCGACGTGGAGGATTACAATACATTGAAAGAGATGGTTGTGGAGAGAGAGAATGAGATAGAGTCTGTTCTGGGGAGGCTGGAATCGACACCTGTGAAAGGTACCTCCCGGAGTTTTGTGGTGGTGGGACCCCGGGGGATGGGAAAGACACATTTATTATTGCTTCTTTATTACGAAATCAAAAAGCGGAAGGAATTAAAGAAGAAATATGTGTCCCTCAAATTTTCAGAAGAAGAGTATTCGATTGATTCACTTGCCTTCTTTTTCATCAGGATACTTCAGGAACTTGAGAAGGAATGTGGATCTCTGGAAGAAAAAAATCGAATCAAAGAATTTTCAGAAAAAGTAAAGAATCTGGAGAACAAAGAACTTGTAAAACAAGCTGATACCTTTCTTGATAACTTATTTCAGAAACACCAGATGAAGATGGCATTGTTTGCTGACAACCTCAATGAAGTTCTCAAAAATATCTCAACTGAAAATACCGGATTGAAGCATCTTCGCTCAATACTCCAATCAAAAGATTATTTGTTGATCATTGGTTCGGCCTCTACTTTTTTCAAAGAAATAAAAGACCACGATGAACCTTTCTACAGCTTTTTCGAGATTATTCGCCTTCCTCCCTTGACAGACAGCGGGATAGAAGAACTCATCAGGAAGCTCGCAAAGATGGAAGATAATTTGCTAATCATCGAAGAGTTGGATTCTCTAAGGCCGAGGATAAAAACAATCGTCCATTTCACAAGTGGAATCCCGCGCCTTGTCCGGATGCTGTATTATGTGATTGCCAATTCGGAAATAACCGAGGTTGCAGATTCGCTTGAAAAATTGCTTGATGAGTTGACGCCATACTATCAGGCACGGATGGCTAAACTATCGCCGCAGCAGCAAAAGATCATAGATACCATGGCATTACTTAATGGGCCTTCCACACCAACGGAAATTGCGAAGGCTGGAAGAGTAGAAAGACCCACAGTCAACGCTCAACTCAAAAAACTTGCTGATACCGGATTTGTCTATCTTATCCAGCAGAAGAAAAGAAAATGGAGACGCTACGACATCACAGAAAGGATGTTCAGGATATGGCGTGAGATGAGGAGGTCGAAGAGTGGGAATAGAGTCAAATATCTTGCGGATTTCTTGAAGGCATTTTACACTGAAGATGAGTTTCAAAGACATATCGACCAGATTGATGAAAAGTTTTCATTGAGTTTACAGAGCGATGCAAGTTCTGATGCTATAAAATCTGTTAAAGAATATGAATCTTTAAATGAAAAATCATTTTTTGCATGGTTTGACGCTCTTGAGCCCAATAAAAGACAATTTAATGCAATTTTTAAAGACTGGAAATTTAACTATTACTTTGAAAGGGAAAATGCAATGAACTTCCTGAAAGAATCAATCTCTTTCACGGATCATTCCAAAGAATTCTCGAAATTCCGGGATGACCTCCTACGTTTCACAATTCGTCAAATACTTTATTTTTCAGCCGAGGATTTCAAAGACAAGAATTTTGGAAATGCCCGTGAAAGATTATCACTTCTTTTTGATAACAAGGAGCTCTGGACAGGCGAAGATGTTTATCACTTGATTCTGGATTATCTTGTGGATTTACTGAAAATCGACCTCGACCATGGAGCCGAAATCTTCAATCTCTTCAAAGACGAATTGGGTGAAGAGTTCACAGGCACCTTCGGCACACTCGACAAGACAATAGAATATCTCAAATCAAAAGATAACGAACTCCTCGAAAAATTATTCCCGGAAGAACGCGAAGTCGTCGAAGAGCTTGTTAAACAAATCGAGGAAAAGAATACCACCACTGAAAAAATCCGTGCCAATCCGTCCTTATCACCCTTCGGGTGAACGGCACTCACAGCCTTCGGCTGCTCAGGCCTTATCGACCCCTTCTGGGTCAAACGGCACTCGGAAATCAAAGATTTCCTCATGTCTAATCCGTGTCATCCGTGTTCTATCGTCTCCTCCCGTAAGCAAACTGCCTCAACGCACTGACCTTCCCCAAATTAACCCCGTCCAGCAGGAAAACCTCCCCGTTCTCCACATCCACGTACCCGTTCCTGAAGAGCGGTCCCAGGAGCCGGCCCTTCCTGTTCACCGGGCTTCCCCTGAAGAAATCATTGAACGAGGGCATGAGAATAGTCTCTCCATGGGCATCGAGGTATTTCTCGTGCACCTTATCGGTGAGCGGAGCCCTGAGCCAGCAGTGTTCATAGCTCCTGACCCCAAGGCTGTCCGTGAGAAGAATAGCGGCGTGTCCGTGGCCCATGATGAGGTAGTCCTGTGCCATCACCTCCGCGGACGGCCAGGCATGTCCGTGGAATATCCCGGCGTTTCCTACCACCAACCCACCGGAGGTGTGGAACCTCAGGTTGGCCTCGGATTTTAGTGTAGGGAACGAGTTCTCAAGCTCTTTCAGTATCCTCCCGTCATGGTTCCCTGGGATAATGTCCACCTCCGCTATTTCTATAACTTCCCTGAGAAAAAGTGCCACGTTCCTGAGTTCGGTCTCGCTCTTTTCAAGTATACTTAGTCTCTTTTTCCTTTTGTCCCGATAGAATTCTGCCTTCTTCCGTTCCAGGGCCTCGAACTCCTTTTGCAGTTCTTTTCGTCCCTGCGGGGAGGAGATCTTCATTCTTTCGGTTATCTCCCTGATCTTCTTCTGGAATTCTTCCTGAAAGGACTTACCCTCTTTGTCCAGTTCGTCCAGCTTCTTTTTCCTGTACTTCCATTGGGTTTTCGGTACCCTGTGTTTCAGGTCCCCGTTGATCACCACCCGCTCGATCTCATGGGAATTCACTAACTCTTTTGCCCGTTTGGTGATTTCGGGGGTCTGATTCGGGATGTATATCCCGTCTCTCATGAGTTCCTCCTCGAAGCCGATGTGTATGTCAGAGATCACCAGCACTTTTTTCCCTTTTTCATCCCCGAGGATCAGCCCTCTCTCTTCATGGACGGGCTGGGGAGATTCAAAATCAACTGCCGACAATGCAATCCCTCAGAACTTTTCCCTCACCCAGGTCCCCCATTCCCCCCACTTGTCGTAGTTGTAGATAACGAGTATGAAGATCACCACAGTAACTATGCTGAGCACTGCATACGCCAGCCCAATTCCTAAGAGGAAAGTTATTGCAAAGGCTGAGGTATACGCTATGAGGAAGCATCCCACAACGGCTCCGATGATCACCGCAAACCAGATCTTCTTTGGGTCCATCCCCAGCATTCGACCGATAATGGTTGCTCCCACAGCCCCCGAGCCCTGGAACGGGAACATCACGAAAAGGATGAGGCCGGTGAAGGCGAGCCTCTCCACCCAGGGCTTCTTTTTAAGGATATCATGACCTCTGGACTCGATCCTGCGGATGAACCCCCCGATGAGCGGGATCTTTCTCGCGAGGTCGAAGTTCCAGACAAGGAAAAGGCCCACCATGATATCGATAAAAGCAACTGCGGAGGCGACCAGCCATGGAGATATCCCCTGAGCTATCGCTGCCGGGATAACGGATTCCTTGCCCAACGGCGGGAAGAAATAGAGGACCATCCAGGCCCCAAGCCTCTCGAAGGTGTTATAGGGAAGGGCAAGATAGAGCACTATGACCCCGATGCCGCTGAATACAAACGGCAGGAAGAACTTCACTAAAGCCATGATGATTGCCTTGCCGCCAAAGGAATAGGTGATGGAGGTGAGCCCCCCAAATATGATGATGTAGAATATGCCATCGATCCTGATGGAGTGATGGATACCCCTCTCCTCGAAGATCTCGTAGGTGAAATTGATGCCCTCGCCGGATTCCGCCTCAAGCAGGCCTTCCTCCCTTGTGAGGCGAAATTCCCCGTAGATGGAGGTGCCTTTGTTATAGAAGTTCCTTATATCCCCTTGTATACGGATATAAACATCCCCTGTTCGAATATAGGTTTGGTCAAGAGGTAAGGGATAATTTACGAATATATTCAGGAATTGAGAATCAGGAAAGCCGCAGTTTCGAAGTTCCATGGAATTAAGGACAATGATGTCGAAGGTGGTGTTATAGAAACTGCTCCCATCCCACGATCCGTCCTCGAAACGCACCCCCTGGAGCTCCGAATCATTGAAGCGGAGGCCATCAAGGCTACAGGAATAGAGTTCTATGTGCCTCATCTGGGTGCTGGAAAACACCATATCATGGAAGTTCGTGCAGTGTAACGTTGACTTCGAGAGCTTCAGGTCCCGGGCATAGCCCCCCTCAAACTCCACGGATCTGAATTCAGCGTTTCTTATCGTGCAGTCTATGAACGTTACATTCCGTAATATCAGGTCTCTAAACACAACTTTCGAAAACGACGTGCCAATGAAGTTCACATTCTCGAATGTCAGGTTCTCTAAGAATACCCTGGAAAACTCTCCGTTGTATATCACGAGGTCGCTTAAGGTGGAATTGTGGATGCGTTCTTTCTTTACAGTTAGGTTGTCCACCACCCTGAGCCCGTGGAGATAGATGTCGGAGGTAAGATTCAATTCTCCGTCATCAAGCTTGGCGGCTTTCGGGATATCCGGGTCTATCTTTCCAAAGTACTCGATCTCGGATATTTTCCCGTGGATTCTTATTTTGTCTCCAGGCTCGATATCCTCATACAGCAGGGCCTCTTCATTGATTGAAATATCCTTTGCCGCTGTGGTATAGTATCCCCAGAAGCTGTAGAGCAGGATGATTGCAAGGATGATGATTGCCATGCCAAAATATAGGTAATCCTTCAGGCATTTTCTGTAATGGACCTTGATGTAATCCATTATGCTCATGGGCGCTGGTATTGGCTAAGGATTATTTAAGATGACGGTTACCGGTTGTACAACTGGTAAATCGGTGTTGATGTTCCTGGGGTTGGCTAATATTCATTCTCTTTTGGTATCCAAGATGAACCCTGACAGTAAAGAATCTGACCCACATTTCACACTTGATTCAGCTTCCTCTCCTGTACCCGCAGTTGGTGCAGAAAATATACTTTCCGTCCACCCTTGTTCCGCACGTGGGACATATCCAGGTTTGGTCCCCTTGTGCAGGGGTGCCCGAGGGGGGCGGTGGAAAACTCGATCACATCCTCCTCTACCTTCATATCCCGCTCCTCCCGGTTTGCCCCAGGAAATAGGGTCCAAACAACAAGGAGAATCCCGAAACCCAAATACATCCATTATAAGGGCTCAGATTCCTCAATATACGCATCACGCTCTTTATAATCAAAACATACTTTGAGCCTTTCAAGCAAATCCTTAAAACCCAAAAGCAAGGGGAAATCATCAGACGGCGCAAGATACGCATATATCTCAAATTCTCCTATATGGTTCCCGAACTCATCTGAAATTATACACCCAACTCTTCCAATATCAATCGGTAGTTTGCACTCCTCCTTAGGAACAACACCCCTTAGATAATCGTTTCCACACGATTTTATCTCTATATTATTCCAGATACTGAATGGTAAGAGAGAGATATGAGCACCGGTATCGAGGATTGCTTTTATGGGGGTTGTCCATCTCTTTCCTTTAAACATCGCCCTCGCCACAACTCTAATGACCTTGTATCTGCCTATTCCCTTGCACTCCTTGTAATCCTCTATAAATTCGAGTTTGACCCTATTCCTACCAGACATGAATATCTCCCTCGGCAAATGTCAATGAGATATAATCTTCACTCGTTTTTTTTCTGGCTTCTTTTTCTACCTCGGCAAGATTCTTGCCATATGCAACCACTTTTTTCCCTACAACGGCTATCCATTGGTTCGGATATTCCTCTGTTAGTTCCGAATAGTGTTCGTTTGCCCATCTATCATCTTCCCAGAATCTTTTAGGCATCTTCGGGATCGCAATTTCCTCTTCTTCTTTTCTCATATTTTCGCCTCCATTTAATGATGCTTAAACAGCTTCTCCCATAGATAAATTTACCTCAGTAGACAACCGCACCAAACTCCTCAAGGGTTACCCTCCCGAGCAGAGGCTCGCTGTTCGGATCACCGAAAATACATACCGAGATCATGGTCTCGCCATCGATCCGCATGGGTATCTGGGCGGCAGGGGACTCCTTTATCCTGTTTATACAGGGGTGGGGCCCGTGCGAGCCCTTTGTTCTCACGTCTTTCCTGCGATTTCGGGTTGTTTTGGTTCCGGCCATGTTAGGCACCAGATTCAGCAGAATCATACAAACTATATAAATAGATCGGACAAAAGTTTCCCCATCCCGGGTAAAACCACGAAAGTCCGCTGTGGGAGAGGGAGTTATTAATTTTTGTAGGGCGGAGTTCATCACGAATTACACAAATAGACGAATGTCACGAATTTGCCTGGGGGTGTTCGCGATGCAAGTGTATTTACCTTTTGATATTCGTGTAATTTGCACTATCGTACCATTCGTGATTCCCGAGCCATTCGTGATTTCCAGACCATAAAATGGGTATTTTCCAGTATTCATGAGGGAAGCATGCGGTTTTTCCTCGAATTGGTGGGTTTAAAGAATTCCCCACCGAATACTATTTATACGCCAAATCATTCCCCTTACCCATGGATGTGGACCAGGAATCCGGAAAACGCCATATAGAGGAAGCCCTTCGAATACTCGAAGAAGGTGATGTTCAAAGGGCAAAGGAATATCTTGCAAAGAGCATGGAGGACGAATACAAAAGAACAGCCCCGGAGAGAGAGGACCTTTTTGACACAACAGAGGAATCGGATGCCGCCGCCCGGAAACTGAAGTACAGCTTCGACCTGTTGAGGGAGGGAACGGAAAAGGTCAGAAGGGAGAGGGAAAAACTGGAAGAGAAATTAGAAGAGACCAAGCGTGAATGGGACAGGATTCGTGAGGAATACGAGATATTTGAGGAAAGAAAACTTGAGATTTCCCACAAGCTCGAAGAACTCGGGCGATTAGGAAATGAGATCGCTCGGGAAAAGCAGCAGCTCGGGGAGGATAGAGAGCACCTCGAGGAGTCGAAGCTTGCCCTTCAAAGGGAAAAGGAGAGCGTGGAAAACGAGAGAGAGGAAATGGAGTCGGAAAGAGCGAGGCTCAACAGAATGAGGGAAGAATTTATCAAGGAAAGGGAACGTTTCGATAATGAAAGACATGGTTTTGAAAGATCAGAGCTTTACGAAAGACTCAAGAAACCCCAGATAAAAAAGATAGAGAGTGAGGGATTGAGAATGGAGGACAATGAAGAAGCACTTCACTATGAACGCGTGAAGAAAGAGGGCGAGGGTAGATGGAGAGATAAGGGCCTGTCATTCGGGGAATTTGCAGACTTTGATTCCATAGATAAGCTCCTATCCGGTGCCTATACAAAAGAATGGAAAACGCCAGAGAGCGAAGTAGAAATGGAGGCCGCACCGGACACCCTCATAGCCGAGCATCCCGAGGCTGTGCTCAGGGAAGGGCAAAGGGTAAACTATTTCGAATGCCCCGACTGCGGCTTCATGATCGAGATCATCACCACAAACCGCCCGTTAGAGATAGATTGTGCCTCATGCGGATCACGATTCAGGTTGAAGGGAAAGAAGAAAGAGGAAAA
>DAOVMN010000489.1 GCA_030630685.1 Thermoplasmata archaeon
AGCCTACAACTATCTACAAAAAATCCGCGGAAATCCGCCAAATCCGCCTTGCCGACCCTTCGGGTCATCCGGACCTCGGAACTTTGTTCCTCACTTGTCATCCGCGTGCAGAATTCAAGCAGCAAAGGACGATACGAGATTGCTCTGCTGGAGAATACCAATAAATCTGGAATGCACCCGTCAGGAGCCGGGTCCGAATCGGGCATCTTCAACCGCTTTGACCAAGGCACTTCTTCCGTTCCCTGTGCACTCCACCAGCCCTCTTTCCTTCAGCCTTTCGATGCTGTAGGCTACAGTCTGGCGTTTCAGGGCGCATTTTCCCTCCAGCTCACTCATTGTCGAAGGCCCATTTTCTTTCAGGTAATCCAGGAGCTTGCTTTGAATGGAAGAGAGGGGAAGATTGGCCAGGGCGTTATCAGGGGGCCAGCCAGAGTTTTTAGGATAGAACATTTTTCTCCCCATCTCCTTCCTCGAGCGGATGTGTCTTTCCCTTTCCAGCACATTGAGGTGGTGGACAAGGGTGCCGTACCCGATATTTAGCTCCTTGAAGATGGTGGAAAGGTTGGTCCCGGGGTTCTTCACGAGGTAGGAGTAGATGTCCCGGCGGTTGGTCTGTCCAAGGATATCGTCCTTTTCTAACTTTGTGTAGAGCGGGATTGTCAGGATGGATAAAAGGGCGAATCTCAGGTCTTCCCTGAGGTAGGCAAGCCCGAAGAGGCCAATCGAACTAACGACCACGATTCCGGCAGCGGTTTGGGCAGGGGTCGGGATGAATTTATCGTCATCTTCTTGACCGGGAGATGAGTGTCTGTGTATTGTTCCATTCTCGTTTAACCATGGTTCAAAGTCCACATGATCCGTTACAATGTCGCCTTTCCCATCTGGGTTCCTGGCCGGGTGGTAGGGTCCCGAATCGTCGCCCCAGTAGTTATGGGTGGCGTTTATTAAATATTGGTCGATAGATCCCTCCTTAATAAAATCTTTTTCAGTGCCTACTGCGATCCCCTGTTTCTCGTTACCGCAGATTATGTTATAATGAAACTCGTTGCCTACGGAAGGGCCTATCACAAGGATTCCTCTTTTGTTTCCCGTGATGGTGCTGTTCGTGATGGTGTTGTAGTTGGAGTCTTGGAACCGGATGCCGTCCCTATAATTCATGCTGAGGCTGTTGTTGGATAAGGTGTTGTGGTTGGAGGAAATGAGTTTGATGCCGTATTTGCAGTTAGAGCAGTTATTCTTAAAGATATGGTTATAGTCCGAATTGACCATTATCCCAGCATACGGATCTCCAGAGCCAATCACACAAAATCCGCTCAGTTTCACCCAGTCCGCCGTAATTCTCACCACATCGCCGCTTCCGCCGCCGTCGATTACTGTAAGTTCACTTCCATTCCCAATCAAACTTACCGATTTATTTACCATCACATTTTCATAATAAGTGCCATCCCACACATATATTGTTGCCCCCTCCTCCGCCGCATCGATGGCATCCTGGATCCTGTTGAACGGCCTCTCCCTTGAGCCGTCCCCGCCCGGGGGGGCATCGTCGTCCACATACCAGCTCCAGGCTTCTCCCACAGGTCTGGTGAGCCATGGGTCAAAATCCACATAATCCGTGACATTGTCTCCTTTTCCTTCAGTATTGTTTACGGGATGGCAGGGGCCGGACTCGTGGCCCCACCAGTTGTCTGTGGCGTTGATGG
>DAOVMN010000056.1 GCA_030630685.1 Thermoplasmata archaeon
CTGGCAGAAGGGAAAAAGAAGTTCCCCATGAACGTGGCAGTGGCGGACTTCTTCCATGTGCCTGAAATAAAGGAAGTGGAATTGGGTGTGCCGAGTAAAATTCATAATATCCAGTCGGTGCAAATCCAACCTGAGGAAAGGCATGAAGTGCGGAACACTGATTGCCGTTTGAATCTGGAGGGTTCGATAGGGCAGCACACTCACCAATAATGGGTCTGGGGTCCATTCCTCTCCAACTGGAGCCACAACCGAGAGGGTGGTATTGAAGGCCAGATTTGTGGCCCGGTAAAAAATTCCAATAAACTATATATACCTCCTATGTATAGAGGTTTTATTCTCAAGCCATAGCAGGAGGCGAAAAAAATGATACGATCGTTGCATAAAGAACCTAAAAGACTTCGCAAGCCAGTGACAACACTAATCATAGTCATGCTTGTGGCGGTAGTATTCTCCCAGATCATTCAAAACGACCAAGTGAAACTGGGATCCAGTGATGACTCGGATAGGGACGGATTACCTGATGTGTATGAGGTAGGGATGCAGAATGATACATGGACAACGGCATCGGGTGATTTTTCCGGCAGTAGAAGCCAAGACACAATAATCCCTTCTCTCGACAACAACCCAAATTACCTTTGGGGGAAAACAATTCTCAATGGAAACATCCAGACAATCCCAATTTTCTACGACAACGGTATATTCATTGGATGCTACAACGATGAGGAACGGGTAAGCACGATTTACTTCCTTACCGAAAACATTGGATATATCCTGTGGAGCAAATTATTCAAAAACTCCAAAGTGCTCGATGTTATGGTAGATTCTACCACCAACAGTCTTGTTGTTTTCTATGTTGACTTTGAGAATAATCTCAACGAAACAAAATTCCTAGCGATCCCAATATCCAATCCAAACAATGACGATCAGATGATATACTGGCCGTCAGCCCGTGGAGAGAACAACACCCGCATTTCAATAGATCTCGAGGGGGATTCAAATATTTATACAACGCTTTCCTATGCCAGTCATCCAATAGTATATGAGGGGAAGGTGTATCTTTATGCTACGATGGATAATATGCCTAATTTTTTCAGTATTGATCTTCAGAATGTCCATTATGTTCTGGATACCGAATACAAAACCAGGACAATTTCGAATATCTCTTACTCCGTACCACTTTCTGCCTTCGGTGTATATGATGCAAAAATCTGGAAGGTAATCTGTAGTGGAACGGGAGATGTTTTCCTCGGTCTGAATAATGAAGAAACAGGGAATGCTTTTGGAGCAATCTTTAGGATATCGAGCAATGGCATGGTTTTGGAAACGGATATGCCTCAACCATCAAAAACATTCAGTGATATTGTGTATTTCGTTGGAAACTTTCCAGACCAAGACAGAGTCGTTGTCCTCTTTGAGGATAGTATCAGAGTGTATTCCAATCAGCTTGTTGAATTATCGAGTCGCAATATTCAGCTGGATATTGGTCAGAACTGTGAGATTGCCACGGGAATTCCAACTATGTCCCTTCTACCAAAGACCAGTAGTCCTTACTTTATCGAATTTGCGGTACTCTCTACTTATGTATATGGACCAGGGGCACAAACGCCCCCTGGAGAATTTACGTACAAAGAAGTTCATTGGTACACAATCAATTTGCAAGATTCTATTTCACATAATTATACAACCGACATCGATTCAGATGTAGCATGGGACATTCCCCTCTTATCTGTAAACAATTTTGTGGGTGTGAACAGTGGATTATACACTGTCACAAAAAACGAGTATGGAACTGAATATGTGGTTCTTCTTAATCAAACAGAATCCGATCCAAAATACACATTAGTAAAGGACGCCTTTGGATTTATTCTCGCTAACAGTAAAATGATTATCAATACATTTGTGTACAACAGTACAACGTCTCAATACCATCCAACCCTGAAATGTTACGGTGGATGGTCCACCGATAGCGATAGCTCGGACAGCGATAATGATGGTATCCCAGATGGTACTATCGATCTTAATGGTAATGGAGAATTTGAGACGAATGAAATGGGAGAGATTGTCAACAATTCCCTATCAGAACCAGCGGGGTATGGTACAGATCCTGGAAGGAAGGACACGGATGCGGATGGTCTATGCGATAAATTGGAGATGATAGATGGCTGGTGCATCACTGGAACCCAGATTAGGGTCTACTCAGACCCCTTGGATCCAGATAGTGATGATGATAAGCTATCCGATTATTTTGAATGGTATTTCGGTCTGGATCCTAAGTTTTATTCAACCGACACGGACGAACTCTCCGATTATGGAGAGATATTTTCCTACTGGACAGTGAGGAAAAATTCAAGCATTTCATTGAATGTATCCGAACCAGGTAAAGTTCTTCAGGAACATTATGAATTCAATGCAAATGGGGATATTGAATATGGGGGATCATACTGGATAAAATACACAGGCGTTTTTATGATATTTGGAAGCCCCAATGATTACACTACAAGAGATATAGAAAAAAGCATAAGGAAAAGTATAGCTCTCGTAAACAACAGCCACCAGGTGGATGACACTAATGATTCGACTGTTTATGCGGGTGTAAAGATAGACAGTATTGAAGAGATAGGTTCCTCAACAAACCTGTATTCCGGAAGCTATTATTATTCATATCATTTCGACATACCTAGCAACCCCAATATGGCGATGAATATTACAATTTCCAGCATATCAAATAATGACTTTTCAGATGCAGGGGAATTTTTAACTATAGAAAAGAGCCGACTGGAACGAAGAGGATTAATATCTACATTTTTCAAACTGGATGAAAGCTCCCAGTTCGATTACAGTGGATGTGATATTGATGGTGACAACTCCTCGGACGGCCCCTTAGATGATGACACCGATGGCGAAGGGTTGAGTGATTTATATGAGGTTGACCTTGGATCTAACCCTATGGACAGCACCGGGGATTTTGACGGTGACGGAATTTTAGACAAAGATGAGGCAAATAATGTGTATGGTACGAATAATGTGAACTTTGCACTAGGTAAGACTGCCGGGACAAGTTTTATTATAGACGACCAGAAGCGGATAGTTGGTATTAATGAGGCGTCTTACTATTACAAAAGGACTGGCCAGGAATACAATCACGGTCCTTGTGCGGTGTTGGATGGCAACATATCCACCTACTGGTATTCGAAAACACCCCCTATACAAGGAAACTACGCAATGATTATTGTAGATATTCACCATTATGCATACATTACAAAAGTACACATCACTGGAGAATCTCTCTTTGGATATCAGAATCCAAATGGATTTGAGTTAACATATTATTCGGGCCATTACTGGAAAAGCCAATATTCGAGAGATATTTCCCAGGTTGCCAATTATAGCATATCAGAAAAAGGGGGATATTACGATGTCACAATCACTTTTGATAAGATTTGGACCCGATACCTGGAGATCAATATCACATCCTCCATGACATCGGGTGGAAATGTACTGATACGGGAGCTGGAGGTCTATGGACCTGCGATTACGAACCCAGGAGATACAGATACCGATGGTGATGGATTATCAGATTATGAGGAAGCACATTATGGGGGTGGGGGAAATAATAGTTTGAATCCCGTGATTATCGACACCGACAGGGATGGGCTCCCCGATGGATGGATTGACGGGTGGGATTATAATCCTATCAGCGGCTGGTTCTTTAATTATTCAAAAGTAGATAATATCAAAGAGCCCTGGGAAGGAGAAGACATCAACCTTAATGGAAATAAAGATAATTTTACCTATGACCAACAGGTAGTTAATGAGACTGATCCGAACAACCCCGATTCTGACAATGACGGCATGCCGGATGGATGGGAACGTTACTATCTGTTCAATCCTCTTTCTTCCTCAGATGCATCGCTGGATAATGATGACGATAATCTGAGCAATCTCCAGGAATACATCATAGGTAGCAATCCGATGGATGACGATTCTGATAATGATGGGCTCAAAGACGGATACGAATTCCATGATGTGAAATTTAGAACAAATCGGAATTCAGGAATACTCTCCAGTGACAAATATGTTTCAATAAGTGATTCTTATTGGGTCATGTATGACCCAACTACAATTGAAAACGGAGGAGAGGAGTTCTATATCTTTAACGAAAAATTCAAAGATATTAGAATCGGTGAAGTTGAGGCAGTAACTGATGAATTCACCATGGGACTTTGGAAGTTTGATGATCAAAACAATACAACGGCTTTTGACTCCACCCATATTGGAAATAATCTTGCTCTGGAAGGGGCACAAAAAACACATGGAAAATTCTCGGGAGGGATCGAATTTGATGGAGCAGATGACTATGCCTGGTGCCCACACGATGAGTCCCTTATCCCACAGGAAACCCTGACAATTTCCTTATGGGTCAAAGCGAACTCTATAACCGGTGGCACCAGAACAATTGTGTTCAAAGAGGGGTCTTATTATCTTGAGATCAGCGGGGGAAATCTGCACGGTGGTATTCATGTTGGCGAGCAGGAGAAATATGCTGATGGGTCAATAAATGTGGGGATCTGGCACCATGTCTCCCTGGTTTATGACGGCTCACATTTAAAGATGTTTGTGGATGGAATAAAAGAACACCAGGTCAGTGCGTCAGGACTAATTAGTGCTGGGTCTATGTCAAATTTCTTTGTGGGTGGCTCCTCCCGAGGTTATTTCGATGGAGTGATAGATGATCTGATGATCTCCAATATTCCTCGACCGGATACTGAATATGAAGTTTGGACAGATGGCCTCTGGCATTTTGAGCACAATAATAGAGAAATGCGCGATTCTTCGGGAAATGGCTATGTCGCTCATCCCGGAACTGAAATAGCCCGGGAGCCCAGCGACCCCTCATTGACATTAGATGGATATCAGGGCAATGCCATTATGTTTGACGGAATCGATGATATAGTAACTGTCGAACCTTCCAATGGTCTCGATTTTCACAAGACCATGACGGCTGAGGCCTGGATAAAGGCGGAAAATGCATCCATCGGCACAATTATGCCGATATTTTTCAAGGAGAATGTATTTTATCTTTATCTGACTGCAGGGAATAATTCAAAGTTCTCGATTACTGGTGTGGCATGGCATAATAACGACGCCTATCATATAACCTCAGATTGTATTATCAATCCTGATAAGTGGTATTATGTATCCCTAGTGGTTGACAAAAACAATGTAATAAGGGTTTATGTGAACAGTGTAGAGGTAGGAATGGCATCACTCACTTCGAATCTCAATATGGAGAACGATAAAATCCGCATAGGGGGTAACTGCTCGAATCACCACTTCCACGGCATCATTGATGAAATCAGACTATCAAGAACCCCGTATCCCCTGTTCTTTGGGAATTTAAAACTACCGAATGTTAAGGTGATTGGGAAACTTGAGGATAGT
This sequence comes from Thermoplasmata archaeon, assembly GCA_030630685.1. GTDB lineage: Archaea > Thermoplasmatota > DAOVMN01 > DAOVMN01 > DAOVMN01 > DAOVMN01. The sequence continues at coordinate 5,443 of DAOVMN010000056.1, forward strand.
AGCTCAATTGTGAAAGCGGATTTTGAAGATGATGATTACGATCGTATTTATATTTGGGAAGCCGGAGGAGATATGTACGACCGCAATGAGAACAACATCCTTGAGGGGATTATCTACGAATTCCTCAGAGACGATAATAATTCTAATATACCTGAAAACGCCAAATCCGATACACCTGTCCTGTCCTATCGTCTTCAGGAACTCTATATTGGGGACCCCCTGGGTACGGATACGGACTCTGACGGCATCCCTGATGGAAAGGAGCTGTCCCCCTACCAGGATTCTGATCAGGATGGATTCATCAATCTGGATGACAGGGATTCAGACAATGATGGTATGAGTGATTATGAAGAAGATCTTAACCACAACGGTCTGTTTGAGACCTCACCGGGTGCCTCTGTCAGGGAACCGGATCCACTGGACCCGGACTCAGATGATGACGGTTTATTGGATGGTGAGGAATACAATCTTCTCATGTATTACTCCCCGGACAGGAATGAGGATGAGGACTTTGACTCGGACAACGATGGTGTCACAGATTTCTATGATACAGATTCTGACAATGATGGAGTGGCTGATATCAATGAGGTTGGAGAGGATGGTGTTTACGATGCTGGAGTAGATACCTGTCCGGTCAATCCAGACACAGATGGTGATGGGCTTCTTGATGGTGAGAATATCACCGTTGTATCTGCCTATGAGGATTGGCAGGATCTCTGGGATAAATGGAATATTCACTACATAAACGATGCTTCGGCAAGAATATTTTTAGGTGAAGAATTCCAAGGCACAGACCCATTGCAATCTGACACAGATAGGGATTCATTGTCCGACGGGGAAGAATGCAGCGGCCGTGCCTGGTGGTTTGACGGGAAAAAAGGCTCAGGAACAGTGAAACATAGAGTACTGAACGTTGAACCTGCGAATTATACATATTACATCAAAGCAAGAACCACCGGAGAAAATCCTTTTCTCACACTCGAAGTAAAATGGAACTCAAACGGAACAATTATTGTACAGGAAAACAAAACATCCGGTTTGATCGAGGACGATTTCTATCACTGGTACAGATTGGATTTCCAGATGCCAGATGCAGTCCCACATACAATCTCACTTTGCACATACACCTCCAATGTTATTATTAGGCGTGGGCTGCTCGTGAGAGATGGGAATGTTTCGGATGGTACATTAAAATATGGTGGCAGTGCCGTGGAAAAGGCTGCCCTTTTCAATTCAAATGACGACCAGAAGGAGGTAGTAAAACTTGCACTAACAGTTGTCAGGAACTTGATTAATTACAGGGTTGAAACCGCCAGGATTAAGATAGAGTTGAGTGATCCATTTATGAAAGAGTGCTACCTGCTGGCAGGGGATGAAGACTGTGTGATCTGGAGGAGTGATGGTCAGGAACCTGGATCAACATTCATCCTGGATATGGCCTGGGCAGTTAACCGTTATTTTGCCTACAAGGATATGACAACAGTCGAGATTCCTTTAAGATTCTATGCTGAGGGCACCATCAACTCTTCAGGGGCCTTGAATGTTTCGATTGATGAAGTTAGCCTTGTACCGCTGCTTTCAGATCCGCTCTGTTCTGATACGGATGAGGATAACATCACGGATTACCGGGAAAGAACTGCTTTTCTGACATCTTGCATGAATGAAGATACTGATTTGGATGGTATCAGAGACGGCGTGGAATTAAATGACCTGCATGGAAACAGACGGAAGACCACCTTCACCGGTATGCTTTATGATTCTCAAGGGACCCAACTGGATGGTTCCGATGTGATAACCGAAGGGGAAGTTTACTACCTTCACATTCCTCGAGACGATGGCCTGGTGGGGTATATCAACTGGACAAACATTACAACTGACGACGGTGGATATTCATTCTTGAAAGAATACATCTATGATTCTAATTATAATCTTAATGATGATGCCATAGGAACCGGGGACTTTAATGGTGACGGCTGGACGGATGTTGTCGGTTATGATACCTCTGGATTGGTAATATCCTATGGCGGTAACGGTGAATTCGTTGATCAGGACTATGAATTAATAAATGATGTTCCCCAGGATATCGATGTCAAGGATATAGATGGGGACGGCTACGAGGATATCCTCACAGTGACCTGGGATGATGTGTATGTTTCCATGAACGATGATGGTGATGGATTTACCACATGGCTATATTATGAATTGACAGGATCGAAGAGAGGTGCGCTGGGTGAACTCACAGGTGATGGTTATCAGGATTTGATTTACTCTAACAATTATCGCGAGGAGATCGTTGTTATGCACTATGACAAAGAATACGGTTGTTTCCAGGACGCCTCTCAATTTGATCTCAACTACCCAATTGACATTGCAACAGCAGATTTCGATCATGATGGTCTTGATGATCTGGCGGTTTTTAACTATCAGAACAACAGTTATGGGATCAGTATCCTTCTCAATGATGGTGACGGGTCCTTTGCCCAGGTTTATGGGTACGGGAGGACATTCTACCCCATGCCAGTGAACAACGGGGACCGGATACTCACCGCGGATATGAACAACGACGGATATACGGATATCATATCCATCCATTACCTTGACAACAAGACCATCATCCTCTGGAATGGGGGTGATGGAACTTTTAATGTCAGCAATGCCACAACAATCGAGATAACTGGACCGCGATTTACTGCTGTGGGAGACCTGGATGCAGATGGCTGGAAGGAACTCATAATTTCGAATATGACAGAGATTGTTATTCCCAGAGAGCCGCCCGACCCGCCAGAGGTTTACATAAAACAGTATGTTAATGTCTTCAAGAACAACAGAAACAAGACATTCAGTGAGTGGGTTGAATTCGAGGGCCTGGAGGGTAATGAAGCTGGAGCAGTGGCAGCTGCGGATTTTGACATGGATGGCTCTATGGATATCTTATATATACGAAACAACACAATAGTCGTAGAGGAGCGAGGAACCATCAGACAGGTTTCCAGTGCTTACATGAACCTCACTGTCCCGTATTATTATGCTACCGTAACAATAAACATCGGCGATGATCTTTATTCAGAGTTCACCACCAATGTGACATCCAGCGGTGAGTACAGTCCCGGAAACTTCACGCCTGACCTTTCAAGGTATATCAATTCTTATCTCTACACTCACAGCTATCGGCTCGATAGATTCACTGATGGTTTAGAGACAGATGACTATATCAGCATCCCGATAACCTTTTCCATCACAGGCAATGGTCCGCTCCATGTGGAGGAAACAAAACTTGACCTTATTCCACTCACCACAAGTCCTGTAAATCCAGACACAGATAATGACAAGGTGACGGATGGTAAGGAGATGTTTGCCCAGACTGTCAACACTCCGACCGGCGGAGCCTATGCTGTTTTCACCAATCCTTTAGACTGCGATACCGACCTAGACAGTATACCGGACGGTGGGGAGGATGCCAACAGGAACGGCCTTGTGGACTGGGAAGATTACAACAACAACTTCACCCTCGATGACGGAAAGCGCTTCTCTTGGTCCGGAGAGATGCTCAACGAGACGGCAGTGGGAACCGACCTGAACAGCAACAGCCGCAGCAACGAGATTCTCACGGAACTTACCGAGACCGACCCGCTTGACATGGATTCTGATGAAGACGGTCTCACCGAGTGGGAAGAGGTGTACGGCTTCGGCACCGACCCCCTTGATACGGACAGCGACCACGACATGATATTCGACGGCACCGAGGTTGGACGGTTCGTGAACACACTGGCGGAGGTCTACAACATCCCGCAGTTCACGGTGTACGACGGAGGAGCCATGGCGCACAATGCAGCAGCGACCAACGGGGACCAGTACATCTACGGCGACCACGATTCAGCCAACCGACCCACAATCCCGACCATCGTGGATTCTGATGACGACTCACTTTATGACGGATTCGATGATTACGGGAATGATGACCGCGCCTATGACCAGAATGAAGACACCGGCGAGGACTTTGACTGCAACGGACGGATCGACTGGAGCAGGGGAGAGACAGACCCAATGAACCCGGACACCGACGATGACGGGATCAAAGACGGGGACGAGGATTCCGGCATCTTTGGATATGTGACGGACAAATATGATGCCGACACGGACGATGATGGATTAAGTGACTACGAGGAGCTCTTTATCTATAACACAG
>DAOVMN010000483.1 GCA_030630685.1 Thermoplasmata archaeon
CGCAAGCTGTATCCGGGCATGCGATCTCTCTTGGACTTACCGATGTGGAGACAAAGGCGGGGGTGTCCTACTCCGGTGGAAAAGTTACAGCATACATCTCAGCAGCTCCGGATGCGCCTATTGTGGACGGCCTATTCAACGAATGGATCAACCCGATGAAGGATATGAAAGGCGATGCCTCCAATCCCAACGTGGACATCTTCGCCTACGATGCCCGAAACTATGAGGATTCCACGTACTTCTACCTCATGGTCGAAGGGAACATTCTCTCTGGTAAAGCTGTTCCCTCTACCAGGGCAATGAATATTCCCTCAGAGAGCGAGGGCGAGCCCTCGGACGATGAGCCTTCCACAGGAACGCAGGAGGAGAATCCTCTGCCTGTTGAAACAGGGGAGGATGCTGTGTATGTTTTCTTAGACACGATTCCTGGAGAGGGGTATCTGGTCAGGAATGATTTCTACGCCAATCGAATGATCGAGATCAAGGGGCAGGATGGGGAGATTACCTCGTCTGAGTACTACCGGTTCAATGGGAACTCTCCCTTCAACTGGTCATGGAGGCCTGCGGGAAAAACTGAGGTAGCTTCAAGCAGAAAGGAACTGGAACTATCTGTGAGCCAGCCTGGGCCCTTCAGGAGCTATTTCCACGTGGTGTCATGGAACGAGGAAGATAACGACTGGAGCAATGAACTCCTGAGAGAAGACAGCGATGTCTCGGTCATCACCCGAAATGAAGAGGACGTCCTGAACGATTATGAGAATCAGAGGCACTTCTTTACTAAGAATGAGGGACAGCTCGATAATGATGGAGTGTATTACTATTATAATATCCCGGGAAGGGGTATCGCATTCATGGAAAGTGCGGTACTTTTCAGGCTCGAAGCCGAGGAGAATGCCACTGAAGGCTATATCCTGAAACTTGAGTTTGAGGATTCCTATGATGTGGTCCCCGAAGGTGTAGGGAAGCTTTCCCACTGGAACAACTACTTCATTGGGAACGACCCCGACACGTGGAGGAGTGGTGTGCCCAATTACAAGGAGATTTGGTACCATGAGATCTACGATGGTATCGATCTGAAATTCTACTTCACACCAGAGCGCGGACTCAAATATGATTTCATTGTGGAGCCGTATATTGACCCAGGATTCATCAGGATGCGGTACGAGGGAGTGGACAAGCTTGAAATAGATCCTGAAGGAAACCTTCTGATAAAAGCAGGAGGGGAATTCATTAGGGAGCAGAGACCCTACGTTTATCAGGAAACGGGTGAGGTCCAGGGAAGCTTCCTCCTTCATGAAGAGAATGGAGTGAGCTACCGCATCAATGACTATGACAGATCCCTTGAACTCATCATCGACCCCTCTTTGGCCTACTCCACCTTCCTCGGCGGAAGCGGGGATGATAAGGATTATTCGAACATATTGCAAGATATTTCCTATCATGGAAAATCCATCGAGATATTGAACAAGCAGAGCTATCCGGAATTGGGTGGTAAATGGAAAATACTCTTTAAAACTACCGGGTCTGGAACCTTGTTAATAAAAGGTCATTCTTTCCCGAATGAAGTGGATTTCCATTCGATCTATTTCTTGAGGGATGGCGAATATGAGCAGATACCTCAGGATAAAATAACAATAGACGGAGATGTGATATCACTATACTGGGGATATGAAGAAGGCAAGGCGGTATTCATCCCGAGTACTGCCGGTAAGCATACATTGGAGTTCGAGTTTGGAAATACAGATTATGC
>DAOVMN010000189.1 GCA_030630685.1 Thermoplasmata archaeon
ATTCTACAACGATACCGAAGAGGAATTCGATTACCACGGCCTCTCTGCCGGGGAACATACAATCTTCTTCAAGGTCCTGGACGATGATGGAATCTGGTCATACGAGGACACGGAGTACCTCCTCATAAACAGCACTGCACCCCGGACACTCTATGTCGGCGGAATAGGAGAGGGCAACTACACCACCATCCAGGAAGCCCTCGATGCCTCGAAGGACGGGGATACGGTTTTTGTGTTCCCAGGTATCTATCACGAGCACGTTATTGTCAACAACACCCTTAATCTCACAGGAGAAAACAAGGCCACCACCATAATAAACGGCAGCGGTACAGGTAACGTTGTAACAATTAATGCGGACATAGTGAACATCAGTTGCCTCACCATCACGGAAAGCGGCAGCGGGGATGATGATCTCGGGATAAAATGTTATTCTGACGGAAACATGATCTTTGATATTTCGGTAACGGGATGTCATAGAGGAATCTTATTGTCCGGATCGGATAACAACCTCATAAAGAACAACCATATCTCTTCCTCAGAACACAGCGGGATCATGATTTCCTATTCGGATAATAATGTAATATCGAATAACATCTTTTCCGATAAACAATCGAGCCTTGTCCTCACATATTCTGCGAACTGCACGATCAAGGATAATTCTTTCATTGAATCCGGAATCTATCTATACGGGAGAAATATCGAACACCACAACACTCACACGATTGACACTTCCAACACAGTCAACGGGAGAGTTATCTATTATTTCTCGAACCTTACATCCGGAACCATTCCATCGGATGCCGGCCAGGTTATCCTTGCCAACTGCAGCGGGATTACGGTCTCCAACCTCAACCTCAATCAAACTTGTGCCGGATTGATCCTTGGCTTTTCTCACAACTGCACAATAGTATCCAACACATTCACGGACAATTATTATAGTGTGGTCCTTCAATATTCGAGTAATAACACACTCCGGTGGAATACTCTCTCCAGAAACCGATATAACGGTATAAAACTTGAAGAATCCCATGATAATTTCATCTCGGGCAACACAATCGAGGAGAACGAGGACTCCGGGATAAAGTTACTTTCTTCAACCGGGAACACCATCTCGGAATGTTTCATCAATGACAATGGCGAGGAGGGTATTTACATCGATTCAGGGTCCTACAATACCTCCATCCTGAAATGTACGATCTCAGGAAATGCTGAAGGCATCAGAATCCATGAGAGTTTCCGTGAAGAGATTTATCAGATACACAACTGTACAATCTCAGGAAACATCGATTGGGGGATATACGTGAGCTGGGGAGACAAGGTGGTGAATGCCACGAACAACTACTGGGGAGATGCTTCGGGTCCTTACCACTCGGAAAATAATTCGGACGGAATGGGAGATAACGTTACGGACATGGTAATCTTCGAGCCGTGGCTAACCACTCCTCCAAACCAAAGACCATTAGCATCGATCATTTCCATTGACCCAAATCCCGTAAATCAGGGAGAGATCGTTACTTTTACAGGGCATGGGACCGACGACGGTACCATTGTGAAATATTCCTGGCGTTCCTCCATTAACAAGGAAATCTACAACAATACTGAATACACCTTCAACTATGCTAATCTATCAGTCGGAGTTCACATCATTTACCTTAAAGTTCAGGACAACCTTGGAGTCTGGTCGGAGGAAGTGACCGCCACATTAACGGTGAATCCTGTGGACACCGAACTCCCCATATTAACAATCACTTCCCCGAAAAACGGAGCTAAAGTAAAAGGCAATATCACCATCTCAGGAACCGCCTCGGACGATGTGGGCATCCTGAAAGTGGAGTACCGCATCTCAGGCACAGATGAGTGGCTGCAGGTAATGGGCACAACCTCATGGTCCATCGAACTGAACACCACCCAATTCGAGGACGGTGAATTAACTCTGGAGTTCAGGGCCTACGATGGGAAGCAATATTCCGGAACCCAGAACCTGACAATTAAGGTGAAAAATCATAAGGATGACGAAAACGGAGATTCCGGGTTCCTGTTCGTATACATCGGCGTTTTTGTTGTCATCGTGGTCGGGGTGGCCCTTGTGGGCGTTGCGGCGGCGAAGAAAGGAAGATCAGGGAAAAAGGAGAAGAAATCAAAGGGAGATCAGATTACTCCTAAGACGACCGCCCAGTCTGCCCCTCCCACCCAGCCACCTCAGCAAGTACCCCAGCAATCCGGTCTGCCACAAATACAATCCGCTCCACCCATTCAAACTCCACAGCAGCCTCCGGCAATGCCGCAATTTCCTCAGCCGCCGACACAACAGTATCAGCCGCAACCACCTCAACCTTATGCCCAGACACCAGCACCTCTTCCCACACAGGCTGACGGCACCTGGTTCTGTCCAAAGTGCGGTAAGAAGATTGAAGGGAAGTACATCTTCTGCACCGAGTGCGGGTTCAGGCGAGTGACCTGAACGTGATCCTTCCGAGATGTCGCTCCGTGACCTGGTGTCATTATGCCGGTCCCAGTTGTCGGGCATGTGGTTGTCATCAGTGTCAGGATCGTTCGGATCTATCTCGCCGCTGTCGATTCTTCCATTTTTATTTACATCCTCCTTCCCGTCGATGATGCTGTTATCGTTGGAACTCGGAGAAGGAGTTTGGTTGTTCAAATAGACATGTATACACTATGATAGCCAGGAATATACCATATAGGCAATCCCGAGAAGCAGGAAAAAAATAATCACGATGTAATACCACCATTCATCACGCGATATAGGGGGATATTCTACTTTATGTACCTTCTTATCCGGTCTCATCATGACCTTATTACGGGCAAGTTTATCAATGTTTTTCATGTCGATATTGTATAGTTTCAATTCGATTGTGTTACAAATATCTTCGAACGCTGGTTTATTGCGAATAAATTCTGGGAATATTTTTTCACCTCTCTCAATTTCTTGTATTAAAATATGAATAAAAATATTTTCTCCAGTATTGAAAAGATTTGATCTTTCCCATACATACCCGTCATAAGTTATTATATGTTTTCCTTTTTCATTGATTTTAGTTGAGACACCATCCAAGAATGTTTCTATAGGCAACCAAAATATATCTCTTAACGAATCGCCCACACTGGCGTTTGGTATATAATATTTATCAAAATGTTCATAAAATCTATCACCATAAAGATTTTTTAGCGAAAATAAGAATCCGTAGATATCGATGATTTTTAGTGGGTGGTTTAACATTTTTCCATCTGAAAAGATTAATTGAACTCCAATAAAATTTGGATCGGTATAATGAATAGGGTGGATGATGTTAATATCGTCAAATGTGTAGAAATCACCATCCCTTGAGAATAAACCCTTCCTAATTATTCCTGTCGGGTTAATCCTGATAACAGGAATTGGAGGCGATTCATGATATACTGCAAATGCGGAGGAGAATAGAAACAAAATTAATATACTTTCGGCAATATATCCAAAAGGATGAAATTCATCACCTCTTAATGTTGCGATTATGACACATAAGGTGAGAATTATTCCTGAAAGAAAGAATATTAGAAAGGGTAATGCACCTCTTGTAATAGGTGCAAATTTGTCTATAAAGATTGCCTTTTCTTTTCTATTAATACTATCAGTCATTATTTGCCTCAGATTTCCACTTGAGTGCCAATGTAGCTAGACTAACTCCGTTACTGAAGCCTGAAAATAGTATTGTCGATAAAATAACTTTATCATTGGTTGGATATTCTTTTACAGTATAATATACTCCTGCTATTCCGGAAATCAGACTAACCGCTGTATTAATCGTAATTAACCACAGTGGTAAAGATACGAAGAGTGATAGTACAGAAATCGCCAATGTTATTCCATTTACCGCTAGAAATCGTAATTGCTTAATTTTTTGACTTTCCATATCTTTTCCATATCTAAATGGGTCCCATGTTTCCAAGTAGGCTTTTCTTGTCGAAATTGAGATATCCCTATTCAACAAGACATCAGTAACTGTCTTATCAGCAATATCTGTTTTCATTATGTTGAAACTTATTTCAGAAAACTTTGCAAAATTTTGTGTGAATGCAATAATACTACAAACTAATGCTATTAAGCTTAGGATTGTTGTAGGATTTGATTCCGTTCCACCACTCCTCGATGATGGAGAATCATCATCACCAGTCACATCTGCTAAAGCATCAATTAGTAGATATGTAATGCTACATTTTGGAATGATATTAGTAAAGTTCAGGAAATTCCTTATTGCATTAAATGAAAATAGTTTAACATCGTCACCGGTATTAATCTCAGCATTTTTCATACCAAAGAAATCCAAGAGTCCATTGCTTCCAAATATTAATTCTATACCCTTATGAACTAATATTGATAATCCTTCATTAATTAAATTTTGAATTTTCTTAATGGCATCCTTAATTTGCGAAATACCAAGAGTCTTACCAATTATTTCTAATGCTTTCATTGGATCCAGAAGAGAAGTGAATGGTTCAATAAAATTCATTATCTTATTAATGATTCCCAATAATTTGTCAGCATATTGCTGACACCCTAAAAATGATAATATTAATTCTACCCCACTTGAAATTACATCATTAGCTTCTTTATCTTTATCAAAATCAAAAGGCTCGTTTCCCTCTTCCCAATCCCAGTCTGCCATCTGATTTGAAAATTCCTTAAGGCACTCTTTAATACCGTTTATGTATTCTTTAATTTTTTGTACAATCAAATCAATAATATCACCAAACATGTTTTCGATCTGCTCAACAATCCAATCCCACAGAAAATTCACCATATCCTTGACAAACTGTACCGCCTTATCGATCAAATCCCCCATAATGTCTATCAGCGCATCCGCCATCGCCTTGACCACACTCTTCTTTGTTTTTTCCAGCTTTGCCACGTTGTCCGCACCATCATAGACCTTGACCACGATCGTGTATTCTCCTGCGATATAGGTCTTTATGGAGATCTTCATGGACTTCTTTGGGGATTTAAACTCGTAAGTTGTCGGATAAGATCCGTTCTCGTCCGGCTCGACATTGATGATCGACAGACCCTTGCCCTTCTTGCCCACATGAACCTCTGTTATGCCTGAAACGTCTATTACCGTGCCCTTGACCTTCACCCATTTGGCTACAGGAATGCTTACTTTAGCCCAACCATAACCGACTTTTTTATATTTTGTATCTGTGTCAATCTTCAGCTTTACGATCTTCGGGGGAATGTTCTCCTTGATCATCGGGTTGAATTG
>DAOVMN010000329.1 GCA_030630685.1 Thermoplasmata archaeon
CGTCCTCACTGTAGTGCAGAAATGGGGTGAGGTTGAAGTTCGGATCGTCATCATCCGTGACATTGATGTAGACAGTGAGGTTCTCGTTCCTGTAAACAGTGGTATTGTCTATCCACACACTATCGATCACAGGTGCATCGTTGACAGAGGTCCAGTTTATCGTGAGGTTCGTGAGGACATAACCCCCGTCGCTGTCCGTTAGCTTCAGGGTAACGTTGGTAAGGCCCGTGAAATTAACGGCCGGGTGGAAGGTGAAGCGGTCGTAGTTGGGGTCCAGGTCTATCTGGATGATAACCGTGGTATTATAATCCGCCACCTCCCAGTCCAGTGAATAGTTTCCATCCTCCTTGTCTCCCTCATAATCGGTGAGGCGTACATAAAGCGGATTCTCCTCTTTCTCTTCCTGGCCCGGGATCGATCCCCCCACTATGAATGGCGGGTTGTTCTTCACCCAGACCTTGGTGAGGTTGGAATACCAGTTCGAGCTGTCCCCTTCTGTATCCGAGACATTCACTCTGAAGGTATAGTTCCCGATCTGCGCATTCAGGGGTGGGGTGAAGGTGACATTATAGTGGTCCATGTTGTAGGTCGGGATCGAGAGATAGCCGGTTTCCCAGGTTTGATCGTCATGGGAATACTGCAGTGTGAAGTTCAGGACATTCTCCGAATCTTCGGCATCTTCAAGGTCGATCCTCACTGTGATGCTATCGCTCCTGTACACCTCGCTCGAGCTGAAGCCGAGGTCCTCGACCTCCGGCAGGCTGTTCACCACGTTGGTGCCGTTCTGGAGATAGAACCACTCGCTCCAGGCAGATTCCCTGAGCCTGAATCTCACCCTGAAGGAGTAATTTCCCATAGTGGAATCCAGGGTATCGGGAGTGAAGTCTATCTCCCAGCGCTCGTGATTGTAGACCAGGTTACTAAGGAATGAATTATTCCAGGCTCCAAGATGATAATACTCGAACTCTGCATCGAGCTCATCCTCCTCATCAAGGTCGCAATCGGCATTGGAGTATATTACCGCTGTCTGGGTTCTGGGGAGGGTAGAGGTGGAGATCCCCATGTTCAGCACTATCGGCGGATTGTTGATAACATGGAGAGCATCGATTTTTGTGATATTATTGGAGGCATCGCCGTCCAGATCCGTGAAGACGATCCTGATGGAATAGTTGCCAAGAGCAGCGTTCTCCGGGATGTCGATTGTAATTACCCAGACATCCCCCACATAGGTGTAAGAGGAAACATAACCGGATTCCCAATCCCCGCCAGGCTCGGTGCGGTATTTTAGAGTGGGTGTGAGTTTGGACTCCAGGTCCTCCACATCGGTACCATTGGCATAGGCATAGAGGGTGTGGTTCACCTCGATCGTGTCGGCGGAGAGGGAGAGGTTGACAGCCACGGGCAGGTTATTGAGTACCACGATGGCCTTCTCCATCCAGTTGCTCTTACCACCGTCTTTGTCGGTGAATCTCGCCTTGAAGGTGTAATTCCCGATCCCCGCGGTTACCGATGGGGTGAAGTTAAAGGACCAGGTCGAGTTAGCGGTATCGTACCATGCGCCAGGGAAGGGATTATACCCATATTTCTTGTATCTGTATTCCACTGTGAGGTTGAGAGCGGATTCGGCATCCTCCACATCGGTTCCATTGATGGTGAATACAATGGTGTTGTTCCTCAGTACAGAGCTTGAATTTGGAGTTAGAGTTATGTCGATGATCGAAGGCAGGTTGTTCAACACCTCGATGGAGCTGTTGTAGTAATAATACCTGCTGACGCCTGGGGAGGTAGTGTTGTCATCTGTGATATTGAACCTGATAGAGTAGTTTCCCACGGCGGCATTTATCGGGGGAGTGATATTCACGATCCAGTAATCCGCGGGGGAGTAATAGAAGGTAATATCAGACAGATTGGTCCAGTTCCCGATACCGGGGTCGAGATACAGACATTGAAAAGTGAAATTGAGCTCCCCCTCGGTGGTGTTGTCATCTGTGGCATTTATGAAGATGTGGAAGGTCTGATCCCTGTAAACCTGATTCGCGGAGAAAGAGGCGTTCAGGAGCCTGGGCGGGTCGTTCACAGAGGTCCAGTTGAGATGCACCACCTGGGAATCCGTACCACCATCCTTATCCTTCAGCACAAGCACCACGCTGATATTCCCTGTAAAGTTTGCCTGGGGCACAAAGGTGATGCTGTCATCCGTGCTGTTCTGCCCGATGATGGATTGGACCGCATTGGAGTTATAGGACTGGACATACCAGTTCAGTGCAGTGGTACTGTCTTCCTTATCGGACTCGTAGGGAGTAAGGTCCAGAGTGAGGTTGGTGTCCTCTTCTATGCTGACGTCCGGGATCGTTCCATCTATTTCCGGAGGATTGTTCATCACATAAACCAGTTCCTTCCTTTCATACCAGTCCGATGTCCCGTTGTTATCATCGATGAATCTCGCCCTGAAATCGTAGTCCCCAAGCTCTGCAGCAGCGGGGGGTGTGAAGTTCGTGAACCAGGAGGTGGCGTTCCAGTAAGGGGCGGAGAAGAAAGAGTCGTTCCAATCCCCACCTGAAGAGGGACGGGCCTGTATCTTAAGTGTAAGATTCTCCTCATCTGTCTCGATGTCCTCACCATCAACGGTTATCTCCACCGAGGAAAGACGGTAGACATCCGTGTCTGATGCGGTGAGAGAGTTCACGATGGGACGGGCATAAAGTGTAAAGATCTTGTCGGCGGTATTGTTTGTGGTATTCATATCCTCGGTGAGATTCTTGATCTCCACCATGACCGTGTAATCGCCTACCTTCTTCTTGGTAGAATTCCAGGTGGTTTCAACATAACTGGTAGCACTCTCATTCAATGTGAGCGATTCCGAGAGTAATTGTGTAATGGAGCCCTTGGGGTTCTTTAATTTAATGTAAACGTACACCGGCGCATCCTCCCCGATATTATGGAGAGAGACGTTAATGGTTACCATGTCTCCCTCATTTGGTTTTGAAGGGACCTCGATATCATTATCTTCTACATATGGATCGGACTGAGGATCCCCCCTGACATCCCCGGAGGCGAGGATAAACAGTGTTAGGACCACCAAGATCCCAATGATCACAAGAGAGATTGGTCTCAGTACCGAAGCCGGGAAGTGTTCTTTTAATCTCAATCGAATTCCTCCATGTATGTTAATAGGATGATATTTAAAGGCATTAAGTGCAGGATTAAGCTCTCCTGTCTATTATGTTTTTGGTTTGGTCATTGA
>DAOVMN010000509.1 GCA_030630685.1 Thermoplasmata archaeon
CGTGACCGAGGAACGGTTCGAGGCCTTCCAGATGGAGACCGGGAAGAGACAGTGGGGTACCTCCGGCGGCTACGAAACCGAGATGCGCCATCGGGACGGAAGCCACCGCTCTCTTTTGGTCTCGGCCTCTCCCCTCTACGATCGCGAGGGTAACTACAATGGTACTCTCGGTATGGTGGTGGACATCACCGAGCGCAAGCGGGCGGAGGAGAAATACCAAGACCTTGTAGAAAAGGAGAGGGATATAATTTACGCTCTTGATAATAAGGGGGACATTACTTTTGCCAATCCGGCCGTGGAGGCAATTCTGGGCTATAGTCCGGAAGAGTTAATCGGTCAGAACTTCATGGTTCTGATTCCTCAAGAGCTGCAGGAAAAGACAAGATTGGATTTCGATTATCTCTTAGAAACGGGAGAAATAACTGCGGAAACCGTTTTACTGGACAAGAAAGGGCAACCCCATTTCGTAGAATACTCTTCTACGACTGATAAAAGAGGCCATAAAGTTGTAGGAACAAGGGGTATAGTCCGCGACATCGCCGAGCGCAAGCAGGCGGAGGAGGCGCTGAAAGAAAGCGAGGAGAAGTTCCGCGCCGTCGTGGAGAATGCCCCGAACGTGATCTTTAATGTGGATAGAGAGGGTACAATTCAATTCACGAATCGAACTCGACCAGACACAGGTGTGGAGGAGGTGATCGGGAAGAAAATATACCACTATATCCTACCTGAATATCACACTGTTGTGAGGGAAACCATTGATGGCGTCTTTGAGAGTGGAAAGCCGGGCAGGTATGAAATCAGGGGAGCTGGTGCAGAGGGAGGGACTTCGTGGTATGACACCCAGGTGGGTGCTATTAAGCAAAATGGGAAGGTTGTTGCCGTAACGCTAATCACGACAGATATCACCGAGCGCAAGCAGGCGGAGGAGGCGCTGTGGGAAAGCGAGGAGAAATACCGGCTGGTGAGTGAGAATATCCCCGTTGTGGTTTATTCAGCACTGCCTGATGAACGTTCTACTACTACTCTAATTTCCGGAAGAATCCTGGAGCTTACCGGATATTCTCATCAGGAATTTGTGGAACATGCGCAGTTGTGGACACAGATCATTCATCCGGATGACGGAGAGTATGTATGGAAAAAAATCGAAGAGCACCGTGAGAAGATGGCACCGCTTGATGTCGAGTATCGGATAATAACTAAGGACAATACCGTCAAATGGATAAGAGATAGAGCAACACCAATGCTTGACGAAAATGGGCAGATTGTCAGAATCGATGGTTTCATGGAGGAGATCACCGAGCGCAAGAAGGCGGAGGAGGCGCTGCGCCTTCACGCCGAAATGGTAACGAATATGGCGGAAGGTGCTGCACTTGTCCGGGCAAGCGATGGTGTGATTGTGTATGCCAAC
>DAOVMN010000134.1 GCA_030630685.1 Thermoplasmata archaeon
CGTCGTATTCTCGTTTTGGCCATGTAGCCCACATATAGGCTACAATATATAAGCCTTTCGACTGCAAGTTGTGCCTTCTATTCTGGACTTTTTCAAGAACGAAAGAATTTGTAGCCTATAAAACCCATAATGTCAAGTTATAATATATATTCCAGATTACTTCATCCCAATTGATCGTTAAATTGCATATTTGAGCTACTTTAGCAGCTTCATTTTCAGCGTGTTTCACTGCTTTCTCTTCGTCATGAAGGTATTTTTCGTCTTTCTCATCGTATAAACGAAATGTGATACTGTAATGTCCAAAAGTTGTATTGTCACTTTTTGTCCATGCAGATATTAAAAACACCCAGTTATTTGTATTATCGTTATCAGTATCTTTATAGGAATTCAAAGCATAATCTAAATCAGATCGGTTAAAATCTTCTCCCAATAATTCAACATAGTAACCTCTGTTTTCCAGTTCTTGTTTTGAAGAATTAAAGCTGATATTAGCAATATCATTATAATCAAGATGGATAGAAGTTTGGACAGATTCTATATCATCAGACCATTCCGGGTTCTGAAAAATGCAACCTGAGAGGAATATTACAAGGCAAATACACACCAAAATGTAATTTTTTTCCAAAGTATATCACCTCTTTTGTTAATAGCTATAGTGAATATGCCAAAACTCAGGATTTCTCCATGCTCTTGGTCCATAATATTCTCCAGTTATATCATTATACTCTGTCCATTCCCAAGCTTCCCCCTTTTCCTCCATCATCATAATCGTGATCTCCGTTTGCATCGTTCCAGCCGTCCCGGGGACCATCCTTGACGAGCCCTGCGGGCTCATCCGGTGGTAGGAACTTCGTTCCTCCCGCACCGTCCGTATCTGAAAGGAGAGGGTCGGTGTGCCGGATTTCGATTGCTTGTCGTTTCATCAGGATTCCATCTGTTAAATTTTATTTATTCTTACCGGTTCTCGCTTTTCACAACCGTGCTAACGTTTCAGGATTTCTTCTTTCGGTACACGAACGCCACAGCCACGGCGCAACCGACGAGGAGGGCGGGGAGGATGGTGGTGAGGATGAAGGCGGGGATGTTTCCCAAGGTTGGATTTGCACTGACTGGATATCATAAGCTTTACTTGGCGCACTCATAGAAATCACCTCAACTTCTCCTCCCATACCCATATCCGGTTATTTCCGAATCTCATAAAATCACTCTTCAAGGATATTGTTGTCTTGAGCCATTCTTATAATATATGTTCCAACTCACTTCATCCCAATTGATTGTTAAATTGCATATTCGTGCAACTTCATCAGCTTCATTTTCAGCGTGTTTTACTGCTTTCTCCTCGTCATGAAGGTATTTTTCGTCTTTCTCATCATATAGACGATATGTTACACTAAAACCACCAGAAGTGGTATTATCACTTTTTGTCCGTGCAGCTATCAAAAAACCCCAGTTATTTGTATTATCGTTATCTGTATCTTTATATGAATTTATGGAATAATCTAACCATGTTGCAGTAAAATCAGGGTCAAGGTGAGTTATAACATAATAGCCTTTATTTTCCAGTTGTTGTTTTGAAGAATTAAAGCTGATATTAGCAATATCGTTGTAATCAACCTTGATATTAGTCTCCACTGATTCGATATCATTAGACCATTCAGGGTTCTGAAAAATGCAACCTGAGAGATATATTGATAGAAAAATACAATATATCATGATGTGTTCTTTTTTCATAAGTACTCCTCTTTTTTAATAGTTATAGTGAATATGCCAAAATTCTGGGGTTCCATATTTCCGTGTCCTGTCATTGCCCCTCAATTCCTCCGGTTCTTTATATTATTTCTGGTGTTCGATTTTAACAGGCGTGCTATAATTTCCTGACATATTTTGGTTGTCTTTTTCCCATAATTAGGGCGGCGGCGGCGAGCACGAGGACGGGGGCGGTGAAAGCGGGGTAGTGAGGGCGGTAAGGAGGTAATCGCTAAAGTAACTCAATAAAATCGGCAACTCAATCAATAAAGATCTTCTCGATGGAAAAATGACGGCTGAGGATCTCCTCCGCCACGTTCAGGTTTTTCCGGTTCTTCCCTATCGCCCTCCCTTTGTCCCCGGGTTCGATCTTCACCACCGCGGTTGGGGTGCCGTTCATGTCCTCAATGTTCACTTCCTTGACCCGGTAGTTATGGAATATGTTCTTCACGAACTTTTCTGGCTTGGAGGAGTAGCCGATCACATCAACATTCTTTCCGATAGCCTCCTTCAGCCTTCGCACATTGGAACTATCCTTCCCCAATGCCTTCCTGAGGTCCTTCACCACAAATATGATTCTATCCTCCAGGATCACACAGTCTTTAACCTGGATCCGGGTCATGCCCTCGAAGGCTGCAATATAGCTAAGGTCCTCATTGGTAAGCTTGATTCCGGACATTCTTCCTTCCCTATTGCTCAGGGGATACCAGGTCCATGATGTCGGATTCCCCGGGATCCACCACAGAGAGAATCGACACGGAGAAGGGTTTTCCGCAGACTGCCCCAAGCTCGAAATTGTTTCCCGGGTAGGTATAGGAAGGGACTTTTAATTTCTCGGTCTTCTCCTTCAGCACCTCGGGGAAGTTGGAGGCTCTTATGAAAAGTTTTGCTTTCCCTGTTTGTGCTGATTTCTGCGCTTGCCTGAGGCCAAAAAGCACCTTGCCAGTATTAACCGTTATCTTTAATGCCCTGTTGATGTCCATATTCTTTCCTCCTTCAGCCCTCGACTCCCTCTGCCAATACAACTGCGGGTTCTTTTATCTCTGGACCTCCTTTCTCTTCACTGGCCGATGCTGTCTCTTCCTCCTTCTTTTCAGCAACAGATAAACCAACCTCCATGGAATCCATGTCTATCTCGGCCAGTTTCGTGGGATCGAATACTATATCCACCGCACCGGTACCAAGGACCACGGGATTCCCCACGATGATGTTTTCCGCCACTCCATTAAGATGATCCACTTCCCCGGTAATAGCTGATTTGAGCATGATGTTGGTGGTGATCTCGAAGGCCGCCCTTGCCAGGACGCTCACCTTCCTTCCAGAGATTCCGTGTCTACCGATTGCCTCCACCCTTCCACCGCTGGTCATCACATCCGCCACGAGCATGAGGTGCCGGAGGTCTACATTGAGACCCTGTTCGTCAAGCACGTGTTTTGCCTCGTTGATTAGAGAGGTTCTTGCTGCCTCTACCCCGAGTGTGCCGGCAATCTCTATGATATTATTGGTGAAGACCCTTCTCTGTTCCACTCCATCCAGGAGCATTACCTCCTTGATGTTAGAGCCTTCGGTATAGATGACATAGCCCTCCGTGTCCTTGCGTATCAGGGCCCTCTCTATTCCCGGGATACCTTTTATCACAAGGTTATTAATGACTCTCATCCGTTCAAGGAGGGCTTTATAAGTTGGTTCTTTAAGGGTGATAAATAGGCTCTCTCCACCGTCCTCAAGGTCCTCTTTGCTCATGAGCTTGTCCCTGATCTTCTGGATGATATGATCTCTGGCGATCATGTTCTTCGCGAGGAGGTCGGGTTTCAGCCGAACCTCGATCCTCAGGTCCTCCCTTCCAACCACCTCTGCCACGTCCATGAGCTTGGTGGTCTCGATCATTGAGGCAATCTCCTTGGCGGCATCCCTGTTTGATCTCAGTTTCGGCTCAAGATGAATCTCCATGACCGGTGTTTTGGGGGTCTCTCTTGCATCCACGATCTCGATAAGACGGGGAAGGCCGAGGGTCACGTTCATCTCCGCCACCCCGGCATAGTGAAAGGTCCTCATGGTCATCTGTGTACCAGGTTCTCCAATGGATTGAGCTGCCACTATACCGGCTGCCTCGGTGGGGTCGATCTCACGTTCCATGAATCTATTGTGGGCCTTTTTCAGGACCTTCATCAGCGTTTCTTCATCCATCACCTCTGTCACAAGCCTGTCCGATAGTGCCAACCAGATGCTGCCCGGGAATTCGATTCCCTCTTTCCCGCCAAGCTCTCGAAGGTAACACTCCATGTCCTGTACATGGAACTCCTTCTCTACTGCCTTCCTCATGTCCCTCTTCCAATGGCTCGGATCAAACTCCCGCTTATTGAATTCTTCAACTATTCTGTCGATCCGAAGGAGATTCAGGGGGGCTTTGTGTTTCTTCAGCATGTTCTTCATGATCTCCATAGCCGCCTCCTGGATCATGCTGGGTCTGAATATCTTGAGGCCTTTCTCTTCCTTCTTTTCTTCAATCTCCTTCATCACTCTCTCCACGTTCTTCTTGAAGGTCTCGGGATTTCCGATCCCACTGGCTCTGAGGTCCTCTTTGGACGCCATGAGCAGTTCCGAGAGTGTGGAAAAACCATTGTCGTAAAGGGCCTCTGCCTTCGAGGGGCCAACACCTTTAATGAGCCTGAACCGTTTAAGGGCCCTCTCGATCTCCTCCTCGATCTTGGCTTGCTCCTTTTCGAGGTCGATTTCATCCTTGATCACTATATATGTATCGAACTTTTTGAGAGGTCTGCCCTCGGTGTCCTTGAATTCACTTAGTTTCCAGTTTCTGAGCAATGGGAATATCCTGGTCACCCTGAGATATATCTGGCTTTTATCGTCCTTGTAGCCTGCAGGGATGAAGCCTCCCTCTTTGGCAAGGATATTCTTGATCTCCTCTTTTTTTTGATAAAGCCGGGAAACCGTGCCAAAATAATCGATCCCCTTATCGACAAAGAAATAGCAAGACATCGGTGGAGCAAACTCTTTGAGTTCTATGGGGAAATCGATACCAAGAAGGGACTTATGATGGCTGCTGAGAAACTCCAGATAGGCATCAAGCTTCTTCTCTTCCATATCGAGGATTATTCCCAGCCTGGGTCCCTGCTCCGCAACGGGCTTGGGATGGAGAGCACGATAGACAAGCTTTGCCTCGTCCTTTGAGAGTCTGCACATGTGCATTATCTCATTGGTGAAAAGAGTATTGAGCTCCTTGAAATCCAGGCCTGAGTTACCGATCTTTTCTGCAATCTCCCGAATGACCCCACGCTTGAGCAAGGCCTTGATGGTATCTTTCTTTGCCATTAATCTCCCCTCCTTACTTCGTTAATAATCGTGTCGATGTCCAGGGCCTGCGATCCAATGCTCCTGGTAGGATCTATTCCGTCCTCGCCATAGGAAAACTGGATGATCTCTCCGGAGGTGTTTCGCACGGTACTATCATAATCCACCCTGAGGTCCTCAAGAGCGTTGATCAATCGCCTCTGCATATAACCTGACCTGGAGGTCCTCACTGCGGTATCAACCAGACCTTCCCTCCCGCCCATGCTGTGGAAAAAGTATTCTGTCGGGGAAAGACCGCTCTTGTAAGATGCCTTCACAAAGCCTCTGGAGTCTGCACCCAGGTCTCCTTTCTTGAAATGGGGGAGGGTTCTGTAGGCGTATCCCCTCTGGATCCTTTCCCCACGGACAGCCTGTTGTCCGATCGTGCCTGCCATCTGGGAGAGGTTGAGCATCGAACCCCTGGCACCTGAACGTGCCATGATAACTGCGGAGTTGTTCATACCCAGATGTCTACCGGCAATCTTACCCGCATCATCCCTCGCTTCCCCAAGATAGCGCATGACCGTAACCTCCAGGGTCTCACGCACAGTCCTTCCCGGTAATGGGTCCAGGCGTCCCTCGTTGTATGCCTCGACCACTTTATCCACATCCTTTTCCGCCTGAAGGAGCCTGGCCTCGATCTCTTTTCTGGCGTCTTCCGGGATGTCCTCATCTTCGATCCCTGTCGTGAATCCTATGTTGGTAATGGAGACTATACCTAAGAGCCCTATCTCGTTGATGAACTGCCTTGCCCTGTCCAGACCGTAGTCCCTGATGATCTTATCCAGCATCTTCCCCTTGAAGGCACTGACAGATTTTCCGTCGACGGTACCCGTAATCAGCTTCCCGTCCCTCACCACGACATAGGCATCGAATTCACACTTCTCCTTCTTGCAGGCCTCGCACATCTCACAGATGGAGGCCTTATATTCCATGTTGAGGCCTTCGGGAATGATGAGGGAGAAGAGCTGCTTCCCTGCCCAGTATCTTCCTCCGCGGCTGTCCTTTTTCGGTTCAGGGAGTTCTATGAATCTACCCAGCCCTGAGATGATCCTCATGGCAGCCTCACGGCTGAACTTGCGATCCTTGTATGTTAAGAGGAATAATCCGGAGATATGGTCATGGATACCGCCCATTACCGGACCTCCGAACCTGGGGGAAAGGATGTGCTCCTGAACCCTCATGAGGATCCGGGCTTCCCCTCTGGCCTCTTCTCCCTGAAGCACATGAAGGTTCATCTCGTCGCCGTCAAAGTCCGCATTATAGGGAGGGC
>DAOVMN010000322.1 GCA_030630685.1 Thermoplasmata archaeon
AGTGGGGACAGGGTCTCGGAAAACACTCGCTACAAACCCTGGCTCATAGCATCCATCCTCGAGGGAGGTGGAACCGGAAACGGGAATGGAAACGAAAACGGAGACAGTGAGGAAGAGAATGAGGAAACATCATACTACTCCCTCTCGAACTCATTATTTGCACTTCCGCTGGTAGCCTTGATTGCAGGAATCGTTGTGTCCGGTTTGATCATCTACAGGTTAAAGAAGATCACAGGATTGGTTGTGGTTGGACTAATACTCATCATCCTCGGTGGAATTATTGGGATAGCATTTATTCCACTGATAACGTCAAGCGCAAAGAGTGGGGAAGAGTACGACAGATGGCTCGAGGAAGACCCTCCGGAAGGAGCGTCTATCGATGTGGCCGGATTTATCAAAGAGAAAAACGAAACAACAGTAATGGGAAGAACAATTTACATATACACACTGGAAGGAAGTGAAAAAGAGTTCTTGAGTATGAATGACGCAGGCGATGAAGGGGATTACATCATGGTTAACCTTAAGATGACAGGGCTTACGGTCGCTGAGGCGCGTTCACAAACAAGTCTTCAATTTTTTGAGTATATGGGAATTGTTATCTGTGTTATTGGAGTTGTTCTTGTGGGTGTTGGATATAAGGAAGGGCAATCCACCGCACCAGGAGAACAGATGCTTCCACCACAGCAACAACTGCCCTGGCCGCCATCAGGTCAGCAATTTCCACCCCGACAACCCCCGTTTCAACAACAGCAACCTTTCCAGCAACAACCCCCATTCCAGCAACAGCCGCCCTGGCCGCCACCAGGTCAACAATTTCCACCCCGACAACCCCCGTTCCAACAACAGCAACCTTTCCAGCCACAACCCCCGTTCCAACAACAACCGCCGCAATTACCCGAGCCACCCGGATCTCGACAACGGCCCCTAACACAGCCACCACAGCAAGGAGCTCAACAGGAATCCCCGCCCGAACCCGAAGAGCCTCCGGAAACCAATCAATCCCAAGAAAAAGAGCAGTAGCAAAAGCCCCTTAAAGTGAGGTGGCCAGGTGATAACACGGGCCACTAAAGGTGTTCCGGGTGGATAAGAATAGATAAAATCAGGAAAATCCTTCACTTACTATGGCCATCCGCTTCAATGGCTTCGATAGATGCCTCCTCGCACAGATCGGAACCTCGTACCACCCCTTTGAGATCTTGGGCTCGACAACCTCGTAAACCGCCTCCGCCTCGTTAGCCTTCCTTCCGCATCGCCTGCACCGGAACCCCTGCCCCCTTCCAATGGATTTCATTCCGATCCCACAATCTTCGCATGTCGGGTTCGAAACCTTACGCCTCCTTTCCACCAGGTTGAGCACCTCGATCTTTTCCAAGTTAATAGTAAACGGTTCCTTCCGGACGCCCCCGCACACCCGCACCTCATCCTTAGGTACAAGTGCACGGACAATCCCCCTGAACTCCTTGGTAGGCTCGTAAGCCGTACATTCCATCTCGCTCTGGGAATCCGCAATGGAAAAAACAACATGCCCCCCTAAAAGGTTCCTTGGTTTTTCCCTGACTTGTCCTTGAAGAATCACGGACTCGTAAGGTATGACATCCCGGATCCGTTTTTCAATGAGATGCTCGTCCGTATCCTGATTGGTCTCGAAAATTACAAAACCCTGAGGCCCCTCACCTCGAATCATTCCTGAAGCCTTCACAAGCTCTTCCGCTTTCTCTCCACGGATCCCGAAGAGCACGGGACAGGGAGAGGACGGGGTAATGGCAATGTATCTGTTCCGGTAGTCGTAGTTGTTGAAGGTGTTCGGGAATGAGTGATCCATCGCGATAACGGATTCCTTATCTATCCCGCGGGGTAGGCCAAAGCGGTCAGGGTGGCGATAGGCAACGATCTCAAAGGTCCTATCGATGGGTGTCCAGGCACAGGCCGCTGCTGCACCGATTATTCCTCTGCCTGACTTGAATTTCCTGGATCGCCCATTGCGTGATGTGATAAAATCCTCGGCCTCCTTGATTCCAATTAAACCATGGAGTGCCTTCAGGTAAAAGCCCCTATCCGGTTGGGAAGTAAAAATCACCACCCCGGGATCGGTCCCCTCTGCATTCATCTCCGCCTTCTCCTCCACCAAATCGCAGGCGAGTTTGAAGGCCTCTGTGCCCATATCCGAATCGATCTCACATTCAGTGTATGCATGGATATCTTGTCCTTGCCATCGCGTTATCAAGATCTTTTTCCCTGTTCCATTGCCGATCCTCACACGCAGAGCCCCATTACCCCTGGTTTTGTAGGGGATATTCGGGTTGAGCCTTACCAGTGCGGGATAGCCGATAATGTCCATTCCCCTTTCCACAGCCTCGAGAATGAACCGCGCCATGAGATAGCTGGTGCACATCCCTTCTATCGAATCCGTATCATCAAAGGCCAGAAAGGTCATTGTTCGTCCCCGATGTTCTTCATCTCGATATCCGATTTAATGCCTGGCTTCAGCTTTCTGTAGGTGCGGTCAATCTACCCATTTTCAGCCTTCTTCACTCATCCCAAGTTCACCGGTATTCAGATGCCGGACGAGCTTCTGCTCGATCATCGGCCTCGGAAGTGCCCCCACGATCCTGTCCACCAGTCCCCCATGCTTGAATACCAGCATGGTCGGGATGCCCATTGTCTGGTAAAACATGGCAGCCCTGGGATTCTCGTCCACATTCAGTTTACCAAAGACGATCCTTCCTTTGTAATCCTTAGCCAGTTCCTCGAATATTGGAGCGAGCATCCGGCAGGGGGCGCACCAGGGGGCCCAGCAGTCCACAACCACTAACGGATATCGTGCGACAAACTCCTTGAAATTCGTATCCGTGATCGGGACTGGCTCTCCCGGGTAGCCGCCAACACCTCCCTTACTACTCCTTCTTTCACCTGTATCTTCCATGAGCTTCTGAAGTCTTTTTTCCCTCAGCTTTTCAAGCTCCTTGTCAATCGTATCATTCAAGATATCACCTTCATGATTTGATGCCTTCAATATTGTGATTCATGCGGGCATCGCCTTCCCAGCCAATGAAGTTTGTATTTAAAGGTTGTGCGTATTTCTTACACAACCATGGGACAATAATGGTTTGAATTTTCCCGGCTTTGGGACAATATTAGATGTCACAGACATGGTCTATTAGATGATGACTTAAAATCCTAGATTCGCTAATCGACTGATCCTGTTTCAAAGCAAACGGCCAAAACCTATATAAACCTGAAAACATCTTCCAATCCAAGGTGAAAACATGGAACCCACAATATCCCTAATAAACACCGCCCTATCCACGGCAAAGATAGCAGTGCGGTACTCAGGCTACAAATTAGGACGGCGGAAGGAAGACGATCTCGCCATCC
>DAOVMN010000051.1 GCA_030630685.1 Thermoplasmata archaeon
AAGGTTCTGGCAGGCGTTTGGGCCGAAGGCCCGATAAGCCGTGAGCACCCGAAGGTTGTGAGTGCCGGTCAGTATGGAATGCCGGCAAGGCATGAGGATTGCCAGTGAGGCGGAGGGAATTATGGAAGATGAGATGATGGCAGGGAAATGTTTTGGATTGAAAGGTTTAAATACCACATCAGGTGATAAGCAAACTATGAAAACAGAGATCGATTACCAATGGTGCCTGACCGTAAACCAGCACAAGCCCACACGAAGAGAATCCCATAACGAGAGGTGATAAAATGGTAATGAGAACAATTGAAATAAAAGAGATTTCAATGGAGGTTGATGAAAACCTTCAAGATCCTGTTTTCCAAAAATTGCAAGACATGTATGGAAATCGCCTGAAAATCAGAAAAGATGGCACAAAGATAAGGGTTTCAGGAGATCTGAGGAATTATAAGATGAGGCGAAGAATTTTATTTATTCTGAGTGGTGGCAAACATGGGTCGGATTTATAGAGTAGTTGAGGTCAAGAATAAGGAAAAGAGCAGAATTTCAATCGCCATAGTTGACTCTGGAGCAGATGAATCCGTGATAAGCGAGAGACTTGCAAAACAGATAAATGCAGAGTTTTATGGTGAATTTGAGGCTCTCTGTGCTTCAGGAACTGATGTGAAAGGTAAATATGCCGATGTGGTGATAAAAGACATCTGGAGTGGAAAAGAAGCAAAAATGGAGGTTGGAGTGGCGGATGCCCCTTTTGATACAGATGATATTGATGAGGAAGGAGTTGAGGTGATCATCGGTGTGGATTTCTTACAGGAAAATGATGTTAAACTGGATTTCAGGAAAGAAAGTAAATGATAATGAATTTGGCTCTTCTTCTTTGGTATGAATGCTTAAGCGTTTTTCTCCCTATCCCCAAGCAGAGGAAGAACCGCACAGCATACCTCCACCACCCTGCACTCCACTTTCTTCTCGATCTTTCTCCTTCCTTCCCTGGTTGGGAGAACGATCCCGGCCAGGCCCATTCCCCTCCCCTGTACCTCGAGCTCCGGGTTGAGTGGGGTGTGGGACAAAGTTATTATTCAATACCAAAAGGCTTAATATGTTCGCATCTTTAGCTTCATGGTATGCATTTACCTTTAATTCCTGGAGCGGATCAAAATGAATGATGATCGTATGAATAATAATGATATTCCCACTGAAGACTCCAATGATGTAGAATGGGAGGTTCCAAGCGTTTCCCCAAACAAAGGGGACAAGGATGAATGGCCTGCCCTTGATGAGAAGGGTTCTGCAATAAAGGAGGCGTTCTTGAACTCAAAGAAGAGCTCTATTGCGATGATCGTGGCTATTCTTCTTGTTATCATTCTCATTCTTGCCACACAGACCGAACTCCTGGATCTCGGGGATGACGATGATAAAAACGGAGGCTCCAATTCCGAACTTTCCATAGCATTCGGTGAGCCGGTGATGCTCCCACGCGAGCTTGTTCCTCTCGGGCAGGGCACTCAGACCCATCCCGAAGGCACGATAGGATACGAACCCTCCCTTGCCGTGGACTCGAGTGGGGCGATGTTCTACACAGCCCACAAGGACCTCACCTGGCAGGAATCCTGGGATTATCTCACCTCCTGGTGGTTCATCAGCACGGACAACGGGAATACCTGGAGGAACCCGAACGACCTTCGCTGGAATGCTCCTGTGGTGGGAGGTAAGTATATCTGGGCCGGTGATGAGGGGGACATTGCCGTGGATGGACAGGGCCGCATCTATTTCGTGGATACAACGTTAGTGGATAACAACTTTCATGTGTTCAGCAACCGAGGCGATAGCTACGAGTTTTCTAAATCCCAGGGGTCCACTCTGCTGGACGACCGCCCCTGGCTTACTGCCCAGGGGAACGGCATCCTGCACTACCTCGGGAACAACGGGGTTGCTGTGACGCATCCCGTGACTGGTGAGAGTGCAAGGGTCTGGTACTACAAATCAACAGATGGAGGATTGACATGGACCATCGGCATTCCGATGGAGGGTGGATGGGCAACCATTGACTGTGAGCGCTTCGGTGACCATGTCTATGTGGCTCAGGTGTACAGCGACGGCGGGGAACAGAATATCATCATGTACGTCAGCGATGACCGGGGTGAGAGCTGGAGCGACAGGGTTCATGTTGGGCCCATGGAGAGGAATGGTGTTCGGGAGGGGATGCCCACGGTGTTCCACGGCTCCAATGGCACGGTGTATGTGATATGGCAGGATTCCCCGCAGGCAGGAGACGCCCCTGCTACCTTGTACCTTGCCAGAAGCGAGGATTACGGGCAGAGCTTCGAGTACTGGAACATCAGCCTTCCCGAGGGGGCAATCTACCTCTACCCCACGGTGAACGTGTGCCAGTATGGAGAGTACCACGAGAGGAACCGGCTCGGTATCTCATTCTACGGAACCACGGACATCCCTGTGGGACCGGAGAGCGAATGGTATCTGTACGCGGCGGTGGCGGAGGACCCTGAGAACGGCACGCAGTTCGATTTCCAGATCGCCGATCCGCAGATACTCTACACCGGTAATGACCTTCATGCGCTGCACGACTTCTTCGAGATCGTCATTGCCCCCGACGGGAGCATCAATATCGGATACCAGAGAAACATCGGCGAGCATCCCTATGAGAATGGCGAGGAGCAGCGCTACCTCATGTTCATTAGGGGGGAAGTGGAGAATGGTAAGGAGGGGGTGTGAGGATGAGCGGATGGGGGAGAATTGCAGGTATTTTTATTCCACTTCTAATTTTGACGGCCGGCTTTGCAGGCTGCCTTGACGATGATGACGATGAACCCGAGGAACAGGAGGGCCCACCTCCGGATTATCCGTACGAGGAAGTGCGGAACTTCACCACCATCGATCCTCTGACCAATGAGACCTATAATGCGACTTGGGCGATCTTCAGGCGCGCACAGGGCGGGAACTGCTGCGAGCACTACCTTGCCACCACACACAACGGCTGGATAACAAACCTTGGAGGGGAATATCCTACCTGGAGCGAGGACAGGGGTGAAAACTGGAGCGATTATCGACCGATATCCGAACCCTTTGACGGATTGGGTGAAGGTGCGATCATCGAGGCACCAAACGGCGATATACTCTCCATGAGCTGGTATCCGTATTCTGGAGATCGTTTTATTGCATACTTCTATGATTCCGGTACGGGGCGCTGGTACGATAATATGATTGAGCGTGAATATCCTCTCTTCTATGACCGCCCCTGGATCGCTGTGGTGCCTGGACCCATCACCACTTTAGCAGGCACCTTTCCCTGGGCCGGTATCATCACCTCCAATCTCTGGGACGACATGATGTGGAGCCTGGACGGGCTGAACTATGAACCCATGCCTGACCCCTCTACTGCCCAGGGAACCGAGGTCTTTGATCTGGACTTCGAACCCGGTCCGGAGTTGGACTTCCTGACACCGCACAGAGAGATCCAGGCAACACCTATTCCAACAGGGGGGTTGCTCCTCCCTCGCTACTTCGGTGATGAAAACGCCTTTCTTCGGCCGGATCTTACCTGGGCCCGTCACCGTACAGAATGTGGGACACCGCTTCCGGCCCCGCACCTTGTCATCGACAGCTCGGGTGCGCTGCACAGTGTGGGAAGGTCGGGGAAGACCCTGATCTACCACCTTAGCCTTGATGGAGGGAAAAACTGGTCATCCCAGAACTTCACCTGGGAGGAGGCTTCGAGAATCGAGGAATGGGAGTTCCAGGCCGACGGTGTCCATGAATTGGCTGTGATTAACATGCGGGTGCAGGTGGGGGATGCGGACAAGGACATCGTTTTCCATATCCTGGATTATCGAGAGAGCATAGAAGCGGATTCCATCACCCTAATCGGCCTGGGCGATGTGGACGCCACATCCGGGGCAGGGCACGAACTAAGGTTCGACTTCGCAAGCCTGGCAATCTTACCTGATGGTGGTGTGATAGTCTCATACCAGGATTCGGAGGATGAGGACCCGCTCTTCGCTCTGGAGCTTGAAATGCCATACGGGGTAGACGAGGAATAATTGAAGCAGGGACCAGGGCATTCTACCTGGGGATGACCCATAGGATGGGGTGGGTAATAAGAAGTGGAGGATTAAGGAATGAGAGTAAGACATGAAATATTCAATGGTGCTTTTCCTTATATGATGCCCAAATTATTGCAATGATGGCTGATAGAGCAAACGCAAGAAGAGTTGCTATCATAAAGAATTTTGCCAGTTCCTGAGAGAGAAGCGGTGTCCAGAATAAAATCAACATAATAACCAAACGAGAATACTTCCACTTCGAGAGGGGTTGGGCATTTTTCACAGTGGATCTATTGTAAAGAGTATGGTTTTCTTTCTTGAATCGGTCAAGCTTACCTAATTCCCGATAAATGATTGATGGGACTCGAATAATTTCACCATTCGATAATTCGAGTTCGACTTCATGAATTAATAACGCGTAATTCAACTTCAATGTGGTAGATATCACTTCATCCCATGAGATGAAGTTTCGGACGTCCTTGAGCCACCGTCCCATCCGGGTTACCGGATAGAAGATACCATTCTGAGTGAACCGACTCTTAGTACGGATCAATTGCAACTGCTTAGTTCGATCATCAATATGGATCACGGCAAACAGGAACCACATACCCGCCGGGATAATTATCGTAAGGATAACGATCACTGCGATATCGAATTTGTCATTTATCATGTCCCAAATAAACATAGAAGAAACCGAAACCATGAAAATTACAACCATGATTATCCAGACATTTACAATTATATCAATATCATTCGTTTGATCTGGCTCACTTCCTAAAAGCAGCTCCAATTCAGGACCAACTAACTTTCTAAACTTTGGATCCATCTTTTCTTGTACAACTCGCATCAACAAGGTAATCAATTGGAACATATCGATATCATCACTAAGAGGAATGTATTGTGTTTCCTTTGCATGATGGATAATCACTCGGTAGCTGGTGATAGCATCTCTATGTTCTGTCTCAAGTTCAATTCTTGAAACCTGCGACCAAGGTATAAATTGTTCGATTCTCTTTTTTCCTTGAGACCAAGATACATTTGTTGTGGTGAATCCATTCTCATATATCGAAAATGGCATGATTGTAACATCCATCCAGAGGAAAATAAAACCTATTGAAAAGAATATTGCACTGACTAAAATTGAAAATAAGATGTCCTCCAATGAAAATGGTTCTGTTATTGGCAAAGCTAAGAAAAAAATCCCAGTGAAAAATAATAAACCGCTCCCAATAAAAATCACTTGATTACGAAACCTCCTCCCCTTCCCCCACTCCTCCAGGTACAGCAACCTCCCCTTGTCCCCCGCGGTGGGGTCCGGCTTGAACCATTTCGGGAGTGTCAGTTCCTGTTCTTCTTTTTTCATTCTGATACCTTTATTCTCGAATTATCCCGACGACCTTCTCCACTATCTCCTTCGACTTGCCTGTATAATTCTCGTACCGCAGGGCTTCCTCGATCTCCTCCTGCGAAATCATCGAGGTGATCCTCTCATCCTTCATTAGCGCATCCCGAAGATGACATTGCTCCTTCAAAGCGACCATAGAACACTGCCTGACAACCTCGTGTGCTTCCTGTCTCCCCATCCCTTTCTTTGTAAGGGCCATCATCACGCTCTCCGCCATGGGGAGGCCTTTAGACATCTCCAGGTTCCTTCGGATGTTCTCCGGGAAGACCCGCATGTCCCTGAAGACCTCCTCCATCTTCACGAGGATGTCATCCGTGAGAATGGAGACATGGGGAAGGATGAAGCGTTCAGCCGAGGAATTGGTGAGGTCCCGCTCGTGCCAGGTTGGCATGTTCTCGAATGCGGGTGTCACGAATCCCCGGATAATTCTCGCAAGCCCGCAGATGTTCTCACAGGTTATCGGGTTCTGTTTATGGGCCATGGCCGAGCTTCCCACCTGCTTCTGAACATCAAAGCTCTCCGCTATTTCCAGTATCTCGCTTCGTTGGAGGTTCCGAATCTCGGTGGCGAACTTCTCGATCGAGGCGGAGATGTTCGAAAGAATAAGGACATACTCGGTCATCCTGTCCCGTTGGACTATCTGGGTAGCCGCCTCCTCGGTTGTTAGATCAAGTTTCTTCATCACAAACTCCTGGATCTCGAGGGCGTGCTCCCCCAGGGCAGCCATGGAACCCGTGGCCCCGGACATCTTCCCTGCGCAGATCCTTGGTTCCGCCTGGGTCAAGCGTTCTAAATGCCTGTGCACCTCCATGGCGAATACGGCAAGCTTGAGCCCCAAGGTAATCGGAACGGCAAACTGCCCGTGTGTGCGCCCGATCATTACCAGCCCCTTATGCCTCTCCGCAAGCTCTGCCAAGGTGGCCTCAAGATGCCCGAGGTCCTCTCTGAGAACGGAAATTGCTGCCTTCAGTTGAAGCGCATTGGCGGTGTCGATAATATCATAGGAAGTGGCTCCGAGGTGGATAAAATTCCCGGCATCCCCGCACTGCTCGCTCAGGGCCCTCACAATCGCCATGAGGTCGTGCCTGATCTCCGCTTCGATCTCCTTCACACGCTCCAGTTTCACTTTCCCGGAATCTATTGCTTTCCAGATCTTGGCAGGGGCGTCCTTCGGGATGCCCCCCACTGCAGCATGGGCCTCGGCAAGGGCGGCCTCCACCCTGAGCAGGGTGTGAAGTCGATTGTCCTCCGAGAAGATGCTCTTCATTTTTTCTCTACCGTAGCGATAGTCGATTGGGCATACTAAAGAAGTCATGGGAAGTGGGTTCCCGTATTTTGATAAAAGGATTTTGGTGTCGGTTCAAAATTAAAAAACAAAAAAACCAACATTTTTCCAGATTTTCGAACAATCGTTAAAATTAAATACCAATCTTACCCGCTCGACAGATACCCAATGCCGCACCTTCAATAAAAGGAGGCGGAGGCATGAGGCAACCGAAGGATGCCGAAGGCCGAGCACTCAAAGAGTGCAGAGGCATCAAGGTGATACAATGAAGCCTATGAACGATAACTCGAATCCCATGGAAATCCCCGAGGGTAATGGGGCCTTAAGCAGCATCAAGCAGTTGATCTTTGGCACAGGCAGGATCAATTTCTCTTTGGGGATCGTGGCGGTGATTATCCTCCTCGGCTCTCTCTCTGTCCTAACGTATACCACATTGACCAGGGAGGACACGGATACCGTCACTGTGAACGGTAAGGAGTATGCCTGGGATGAGATGTTCGAGGACTTCGAAACGACGACCCTAAATGGTCATGAGGGCATCCTGTTGAGCGATCTTGTCAACGATACCGCACTCAAGGACCAGGAGGACCATGATTACAAGATAGTAGGTGCGGACGGATATTTCAAGACGGTATCCTGGGATGACATGCAGAATGGTCTCCTTGTAAAGGAGGACAAGATGACGGTCTTCCCTGAGAAAACAAAAGGCTTCTGGATAAAGGATGTCATTGAGATCGAGGTGGTGTAAATATGGAAAACGACGAAAAGAAAATGAAAAAATACCGCATCATCGCGGGAATAATCGTGATCGGTTCGATCTGGGGGATGCTCGAATGCACGATCGGCGGGATGAACACCTCCATCGGGGCATTGTATCTCCCCATGGGTGCGGTCATGGCCGGCCTCTTCGGGATCGGGTTCATGGCTCTTGGGAGACGACTGTTCGCCCAAAAAGGTATGGCCCTGGGTATCGCACTTGTGGCCGGGATCCTAAGGTTCTTTGCCCCCGTGGGGAGCTGCATCCTCTGTTCCTCCATTGCCATTATGGCGGAAGGCGTCATCTTTGAACTGGTTATGAGCAGACCGATCTTTTCATTGAATTCCTTAAATGCCAAAGACCCCAGGACATGGGCCTACCTGGGAATAATCACAGGCTATGCCATCTATGTGAGCGGGTACATCATCACCCAGGTGCTTACCCCCATTATAGCCCACGACGGCGGACATATCCTGGATGTGGTCGGCATCCTGCCCCTTATCCTTGGTAGGGGATTCTTTGCCGCGATTCTTGGGGGGGTGTCATTGCCCCTGGTTGTTCTATCCGAGCACCTGAGCATCGATGTGGTTAAGGTGAGGAAAGAGCTCTACTACACCGCTTCCACACTGGCGACCACCTTCTGCTGGGCCGTTGTACTCCTCATCTACTTCTCCGGAGTGTTTTGATGGGGGTGGAGATGGAAACGGTCAAGATAATCAAATTCAATCCAGGGCTCTGTAAGGGTCACTTGGATTGTGAAAGGGCATGCTCCAGGGTCCATTTCAAGACCGATGATGGGGGGGAAAGATCGGCTATCCGGATCATCAAATCCCAGAATGGTTATCAGATGACCAACTGCAACCACTGCGGGCTCTGCATCGACCTGTGCCCTGTACTGGCTCTGAGACGGTTACCTAGTGGTGTTGTGATACTGAACAAGAATACCTGCATCGGGTGCCAGTCGTGTGTGGGGTTCTGCCCACGGGGGGTGATGCGCAGGGCACCGGGTGTTATCGTGCCTTTCAAGTGCATCTCGTGCGGGGCCTGTGTAAAGGCGTGCCCGGAAGGGGCTCTCGAGCTGGTCGAGATAAGGATAACGGATGTGGCGGAAGAGGTTTACGCTTTGCAGGGGGTGTGTGAATGAGCGAGGGAGGCGAGCGTGCGAGCAAGGGGATCCCTGCCAGACCCATCGAGACAAGGGATGGATTCGAGACCGGCAATACTAAGCATGATTGGGACCTGAAGGCCCTCGGGAAGGCACATGAAATACTGGCAGAATACACCTATGAGAAGCGCGAGGTAGAACGGGGATATGCCGGACGCACTCTTTATGTGAACCTTTCCACCAACGAGATCAAGGAAATGCCTGTAACAGAGGACATGAAAAAGAAGTTCACGGGCGGCAGGGGATTCGGCCTCAAACTTTTATGGGATTCCATCAGCCCTACTACCCGCTGGGACAGCGAGGAGAACGAACTCGTCCTCACGAGCGGCCCCATGAATGGCATCACACAGTACTCCGGTTTCGGCAAGTGTCTCAGCCTTACTGTTTCCCCCTCCACGGACATCATCTGCGATTCCAATGCGGGCGGGTATTTTGCTCCCTACATGAAGTTTGCGGGCTTCGACGCCCTTGAGATCCAGGGGAAGGCCAGGGAGGATGTGGTAATCTTCATTGACGAAAAGGAAGGGAAGGTGAGGATCGAGACCGCATCCCTTGAGGAGACCAACTCCCACCTGCTTAACGAACAGCTTACCCGCCTGTACGCGGAGAAGGACACCGAGGCAGCGCGGCAGAAGGTTTCGGTAGTATCCGCGGGAAAGGGGGCGGAGAACAGCTACTGGGGCTGTCTGAACATCTCTTTCTACGATTCTCGGCGGAAAGTGGCACGGATGAAGCAGCACGGCAGAGGAGGATTGGGCACGGTCTTCAGGGATAAAAAGCTCAAGGCCATCGTTGGCAGGATCGAGGAATTCGACGGCCTCTCCAACAACCCCGCGGACCCGGAAAAAATTGCAGAGATCGGCACAAGGCACCACCGTGAGATCAGGGACATGGACAGGCATCAGTGCAACATGAGGACCGTAGGAACCGGTCATTTGGTGGAGATCATGGACGCCTATGACCTTCTTCCCACAGAGAACTACCGCTTCGGGACCTCCCCAAAGGCATCCGGGCTGTATTCTCCAAAATTCTATAAAAGATTCACGCAGGTGATCCCGGACGGGTGCTGGTACGGCTGCACTATGGCCTGCTCCAAGGCTGTGGACGGATTCGAGGTCAAGACCGGTCCTTACAAGGGGCAGAAGGTCTCTGTGGATGGTC
>DAOVMN010000445.1 GCA_030630685.1 Thermoplasmata archaeon
ATATCAGGGAAAAACGGGAGGAGGTCGCCAGGTACAACCAGGAGCACCAGGTGGATACCAGCCAGCTGATCAACGGCCGGCGGCTCACCAACGTGGGCACCTTCCGGGCCTACGTCGAGGCCTATCTGCGGAGCCATCCCCGGATCCACCAGGGCATGACACTGATGGTGCGGCAGCTCGATGTTGGCCCCACTGGGCTACCAATCCAGATCTACGCCTTCACCAACGACATTCGTTGGACTGCTTACGAAGCTATCCAGGCCGACATTTTCGATCATATCCTGGCGGTAGTGCCCCAGTTCGAACTGCGGGTGTTTCAGGAGCCGACGGGAAAGGATTTCGAAAAACTATCTCATCTGAAATCCCACAACTGAAGTTGTGGGCTACCCAATTTGTTTTGATTCAGCTTAGCCCACGGTTTTAGAGGCTGTGTAAAAACGAACCTTCAAGAATAATATTTGTGATGCATGTAAAAGGTATTCCCGACGGGATTTATGGGATAAATTACCTGGAGATTGCAGGAGTTGCCATGCATTTCATTCCTCAACAAGATCGTTACCAGATGACATTTATGTCATCGCTGGATGATTTGGTTCCACCGGATCATCCGGTCCGTATCATAGATGCTATTGTGGACAGCATTCTGTCAGCAAGTCCAGAAAAGTTCAGGTATAAAGGTCAGCGCCAGATTGGTCGTCGGGCCTATGGTCCGGGGACATTATTGAAGTTCTACCTCTATGGTTACTTAAACGGTATCAGTAGTAG
Organism: Thermoplasmata archaeon; assembly: GCA_030630685.1. Lineage (GTDB taxonomy): Archaea > Thermoplasmatota > DAOVMN01 > DAOVMN01 > DAOVMN01 > DAOVMN01. The sequence continues at coordinate 766 of DAOVMN010000445.1, forward strand.
CCGCAAGTTGGAGGTGGAGACATATCGGAATATTGAAGTGATCTGGTTGTTAGGCTATTTGCGTCCCGATCATAAAACCATTAGTGATTACCGTAAGGATTACAGTAATCACATTGCCTTTGTTACCCGTGAGTTTCGCCGTTTTCTGAAGGACAAAGGATATATTAAGGGACAGAGGGTGGCCATAGATGGGACGAAAGTGAAAGCAAATGCGAATCGAGATATGCTGACGATGGAGAAAATTCAGAAACGCTTAAAGAAGGTAGAATCAAGTCTTGAAGGGTATCTGAAGCAGTTGGAGGGAAATGATGCTTATGATGATATTGTTGATGAGCACGATCTTGGATCTATGGAGGATGAGGGTACCAATAAAGTGTTGTTGGACAAGATTGTCCAATTGCAGAGGGAATTAGAGACCTTGAAGGATCAGGAGAAGATACTTCAAGAGAGTGAGCGTTCCAGCCTATCGCCCGCCGATCCGGATGCCCGTTTGATGAAGAGCCAAGAGGGCCTGATTCCGGCTTACAATGTTCAGATAGTGGTCGATGGTGAGAATAAGATGATTGCAGCCTCTGAGGTGAGAACTGAGGCGAATGATTTGGGCTTGATAAAGGAAATGGTTGATACGGTGACCGAGGAGACCGGAAGGCCTCCTTCGGAAGTGCTCGCCGATAGGGGTTACTGTAATGTCGACCAGATAGAGGAAGTGGAAAAGAATGGTGATACCACTTGTTACATTCCGGAGCAAGAGACCTCAAGGACAAAAGAGAAGCTAAGATTCAGGTATGATGGGGAAAAAGGCGAGTACGTCTGTTCCATGGGTAAACGGTTGGTTTTGATCCAAAGGAATAAGTTAAAACACAACAGCCTTGCGGACGTTTACCGGGGTATTGAATGTAAAGGTTGTCCGATTCGGAGTGCATGCACCCGATCAAGAAGGGGACGAATCATTCACCGTTACCATAATCAGGTGTGGCGTGATGCATATCGTGAGCGGATGAAAAGGAATATGAGTAGGGCCAAGGCGTCATTACGAAAGGGAATGGTTGAACATCCCTTCGGAACAATGAAATACTGGATGGGAATGATTCCCTTACTTTTGCGAGGGAGGAAGAAGGTTCAAACCGAGATGAACATTTATGCTACGGTTTACAATCTGAAACGATTGATGAATATAGAGCCGGTTGAGAATTTGAGAGAATTGATAGGGAATTACGAGTGGGGAATAGCCTGAGGAGTATGGATAGACTTTTCTTCCCCGAAAATAGAGAGCTTATTCATCCCCAATGAGGTTATACTTGCTAATCAACGAACGGAATGATGAAGAGCGTGGCCTTTGAATTTTTACACAGCCTCTTAAGTCGTGGGTTATTAATATGCCGGAGTAATAAAAAC
>DAOVMN010000052.1 GCA_030630685.1 Thermoplasmata archaeon
ATCATTATATTCAATCCCTGTTTCAAGAATCATTATATACCAATTAACCAATGTTTCGCCCCTATGAGGATTATTCATAAGATGGAAGATTATCTAATAGAGGAAATCATTAAGGACCTCGAGATCGTCGAGGAGGAAATAATTGATAGTCTGCACTCAGATCAAGACCTGTTAAGCAAGATCGCATCTTACCTTATTAAAGCCGGAGGAAAAAGGGTTCGACCCGCACTGGTTTTGTTGAGTTTCAGGGCCGCTGGTGGTGATGACATCAAGAAGGGGATTCCCATTGCGGCAGCCATCGAGCTTATCCATACTGCATCCCTTATTCATGACGATATTAACGATGACAGCATGTTCAGGAGAGGAATACTCACGGCTAACCGAGAATTCGGGAACCCGAATGCCCTGATTGCCGGGGATTTCCTTTTTGTTAAGGCTTTCCGGATCGGTGGGAAATACGATTGGGATATTGTAAAGATATTAGCAGATGCCTGTGCAAAACTTGCTGAGGGTGAGATACTGCAGGCCCAGAATAGGTATAACACAGAAATGACCATAGATGAATATCTCAGGACGATCAACAAGAAGACAGCCTCCCTGATCACGGCCTGTGCACGTGTTGGGGCAATCCTGAGCGGGGCTCCCCAGGAGGAGATAGAGGCATTAACAAATTATGCCATCAATATTGGAATGGCCTTCCAGATAAGGGATGATATCCTGGACATCACAGGCGATAAAGAAATAACAGGCAAGTCAATCGGTACCGATATCAGGGAAGGGCAGCTCTCCATTTTGACCATCCAGGCATTGAAGGATGCCAGTGAAGAGGAGAGAAGAGAACTGAAGAGGATAATCAAGAAAAAGGAGAATACCGAGGAGGAGATCGAGAGGGCAATATCCATCGTGAAGAACACTGATGCCTTAGATACCGCCCACTCCCTTGCAAGGGATTATGCCCGAAGAGCAATGTATGAGCTAAATAGGCTCAAAGAATCTGATTACAGGGACAATCTCGAGCTTATTATCGAGATGATCTGTGAACGGTATTATTAGAGAAACGATAGTTATCAGAGAATTAGAGAATATTAGAGAGAATAAATTATAGGTCGGTGAAAAACTTGGCAAAGCAGTCTCCTAAAAAGTATCTGAACACCGCCGGCTACATCGCGGCCAACGCATGGCACAATGAAGCCATCTATCCCTTCTATGCGTCCTACAAGGTAACGCACAGGTGCAATTTCAGGTGCAAGTTCTGCAATGTCTGGATGGAGAAAACCCCGGACCTGGACACAGACGGCGTGAAGAAGGTCATCGACAACATAGCCAATTCCAGCATCCATGTGCTGAGCCTGGAGGGGGGAGACCCGCTGCTCAGGGAGGACCTCGGGGAAATACTCAGGCATATAAGTACCAAGGACATGCAGGTATTCATCACAACAAGCGAGAGGGATTTCAGTAAATATCCAATGGAGGAATACACGAGATACCTGGATTACCTGCACATCTCGGTGGACGAGGGGCACAGGAACCTCTACGCGCTGGATAAACTGCCTGAGTTCATCAAATGGGGGATTCCCATCACCATCCAGATCGTGGTCACCAAGGACGACATACCCGCACTAAAGGCAAAGATAAAGCGCTGCTACGAATGTGGAGCCAAGGCGGTGGTGATGCCTGCGGTGCATCTGGACGATACGAAGGACTATTTCCCGGATACAGGGGAGTTCTCATCCGAGGTGCTGCGCCTGCGCAGGAAGTACAGGAACACCATCATCACGCCAGTGGGCTATCTGAAGGGTATGGATACTATCCATTGCGATGCGTCCTCCATCATCATAGACTCCAATGGGGACCTTTTCTATCCCTGCAGGACCAAGGCAGAGAAGGCGGTGAATCTTACCGAGGTGAAACTCCTGGATTTCGTGAGGTCAGAGCAGGCCAGGCGGGGTAGGAAGGCCATGGCGGAGTGCGATAGACACTGCCTCTGGTACCAGTACTACGCCACCCAATACTATACGAATCCCAGGCATGCAATGTCATCGCTCATGCCCTATATCGCCGAAAGGCTGGGGTTCGGGACTGCGCGGCGCAGGAAGCGGGTGATGGAAGGTAATGCGCTGGTGTCCAGTGAATGGAGGGAAGAGCAACTATAGAATGTGTAAGATGTAATAATGGCGCCGAGGGGGAGATTCGAACTCCCGAGGGGAAGAATCCCCACGAGCTCTCCAGGCTCGCGCCTTACCTGGCTGGGCCACCTCGGCCTGAAAATGCTCGTGCTCATGAACGAGGGCGCAATGTTTCGGAAGTGCTTGGTTTTTCTATTTGAACCTTGTTGTCTTCTTGGTTGCGAGATGGTGAAAAAGGTCGATTAAGTGGATCATTATCATCGTATTCGCATGGATCGGGGGTCGACCAAAAGTTATAAATAAAATTAACACGCTGTGATATCATCTGGGCTTGGCCCAGGAGGACTAAACATGAAAGCATGGAAACTGAAAAAGAACGAAGAAGCAGTATCACCCGTTATCGCTGTCATTCTCATGGTGGCAATAACTGTGGTGCTTGCGGCTGTGCTCTATACGTGGGCTCTGTCCTTCATCAGGAATGAAAAACAGACCCCCACGATCGCTGCAACCGCTGGCCCAACCAAGAGCGACATCGCGGTGTATAACGACTTCGCGGTGCAGATCGAGAAAGTTGACCCGGATCCGGTCTCCGTCATCTCTGTGGACTACTACCTCCTCGATGACAGGGGAATTGCGGTACCTGGAGTGCAAGGCAGTGTTAAGGACATCTATGGTCTCAACGTCGATGACAAATACACCAACGTGTCATTCCAGGACAACGACAGAGACGGAAAGATCAGCCCTCGTGATCAGTTCGTTGTTAAGAGCAGAGCCAACGGCGGATATGCAGATGCCGAATATTCCCTGGTTCTGAAGTTCAGCATCACCGGAGACTCGATGAACGGCGGCGGCACCAAGCTTGTTGGATAAACAGGCTGAATGCAAGCACCGAATAAGCGGTTCATACCGCTTCTTTTTTATTTTTTATCCCTCTGATTTTTGATGCCATATATCACACCTGAGATTTTGTCCTGCCCAGGGGTCTATCCCCCTTCCGAGGATTCCGAACTTTTATTGAAAACCATGGAGATCCTCCCTAAGGAAAGCGTTCTGGACATGGGCACAGGAACAGGGGTCCTTGGAGTCCATGCCGCACTACGAGGGGGTATCGTAACCGCAGTAGATGTCTCTGAAAAAGCTCTCGTGTGCACGGAGAAGAATGCACGGCTTAATTGTGTGCAAATGACTACAATTAAATCCGACCTCTTCGAAAAAATCTCTGAAAGGTTTGATGTGGTGCTTTTCAATCCACCATATCTTCCGAATGAAAGCTGGAGCAAGGAGGACATCGAAGACAAACAATGGGACGGGGGAAGGGATGGGTCAGAGACCCTTCGGACATTCATCCGGGAACTCCCCCGGCATCTTAGGGGCAGATGTTACCTCTTGTTCTCCTCCCTGACAGGTGGCGGAAAAGAAGTGATGGAATCGCTCTTAAAAAAGGATTTCATTTCTCGCCAGCTTGATAAAAAGAGGCTCTTCTTCGAGATCCTCTACGTCTATGAGCTCATTCCTCGATATGGTGGCATTCCAAAACCTGAAATACTCTAAAACCAATCTCTGAGCCGATGACAGGACTCATTCATGTTTACACGGGTAACGGTAAAGGGAAGACCACCGCAGCCCTTGGGCTCTGCCTGAGGGCCTTGGGCAGGGGCTATACTGTGCATTTTATCCAGTTCATGAAAGGAAGCCCGGATTATGGAGAGATAAAGGCCGCCAAGGCATTCAAAGATCTCCACATTAAACAGTTCGGGAGAGCCGGATTCGTGGATAAGGCACACCCAACAGAAGCGGATGTCAGACTGGCACAGGAAGGTCTGGATCATGCCGGGAAGGTCATGGAATCCCTACCTGCCGATGGAAGGGAAGTACTCATGGTACTGGACGAGCTTAATGTTGCCCTGGAATTCGGCCTATTGTCCATGGATCAGGTTCTGGCCCTTATCCGTCACAAGCCCAAAGAGCTGGAACTGGTTATTACAGGCAGGAACGCCCCTCCTTGGATCATTGAAGTTGCAGATTACGCTACCGAGATGAGGGAGATAATGCATCCTTTTACCAAAGGGATCAAGGCAAGAAAGGGTATCGAATTCTAGCGTAAAATTGTTCAGCCTAAGCATGCCTGTCAAACCACATCTCCACATTTTTTAAATACAAAAAGAGAAACTCCCATCATAGGAATCAGCGAGAAGTTTTTGGTGAAATCATGCTTGCGCGAGTAAAAAAAATCATCGAAACTCGGCACAAACCGGTGCTCTTTATCATCATAACAATCACCCTTATCTTCTCCATGTTTCTCCCCTCTGTGGAATTCCGGACCAATATCGAGGAGTTCTACCCTGAAAACGATGCAGTAAAGGCAGATCACAGGATAGAGAATAATTTTGGAAAAGACCCGTCCCTACAGTATATCTATGTTACCCCACGCGGAAGCGATCCCAACTCGACCGTCCTCTCATTGGCTGCTCTGCAGGAAGAATACAATATTACACAGAGGCTCCGGGAGATACCCGGTGTGGTGGGGACGGTGAGCGTGGCGGAGTATCTCCACAACTTCCTTTCTCTGAACAATATCTCATCCTTCCTAGAAACAAATTGGAGCAGCCTCAAAGATTACCTGTTCAATCTTAGCTCGGATACCAGTGCCGAACAATTCTTTTTTCTTCAGCAGATGCTGATATCCAACGATAGTAACATATTTACTCCACTTTTGGAAGGAAAGGCTCCAAGGGCGAATGCCACCCTGATCATCGTACAGCTTAACTCCTCGCTTTCCACTGAGGATAGAAAAAACCTTGCCAATGAAGTGCGTGAGACCATTCATAACATGCCCTTGGAAAAAATCGAGACAGAGGTTACGGGTGCGGACATCATGGCCTATCAGGTGGATGAGGTGTCCAACGCAACCATCGTGTACATGGGTGCGGGAATTATTATCCTTATCACACTTATCCTTTACCTCTCTTTCCGACGACTCAGTTACGTGTTCCTCCCTCTCTTGACCGTTGTCATAGCTGCGATCTGGACACTGGGCACAATGGTCATACTGGGGCTGGAGTTCACCGCCCTGCATGTGGCCTTTCTTCCCTTACTCATAGGCCTTGGGATCGATGATGCGGTTCATGTCTCCAGGCGCTACCAGGAGGAGCTCAGGAAGGGAAGGCATCCCACACTCTCTATGGCCATCACCATGAAGAGCATCGGTACCGCTATCTTCCTCACCTCCCTTACCACCATCATAGCCTTCCTCTCCAATGGACTCTCCGGTGTAAAGCCGGTAAAGGACTTTGGGATAGTTTGCGCTATCGGGATTGCCTATGCCTTCATCCTAACCGTTACATTCTATGTTGGGATGAGATACTGGCTGGATAGAAGGGGTGGTGAGAGGATCATACTTGGGATGAAAATAGAGGCCCCCCGGATGGACACTCTTGTATCGAAAGCAGCCTTCACCATCGATTCACACCCCAAGACCGTGGTACTCTTTGTTGTAGCGATCACCCTGCTCTCCATCTTCGGAGCAACCCGGGTAAGGACGGAATTCGATGTGAAAGAGTTCCTTCCCGAGGACCTCCCTTCCATGGAGGCAGCGAACAGCATCGAGGAGAACTTCATCGGAGGAAGCTACACCACCGCCTATGTCATGTACGAGGGGAACGATCTGGATACGGTTCATTCGCTGGATGTCATGTACCGCACAACAGAGAACATCAAGAATGATGAATATCTTGTGAAGATCAACGTTTGGATTTCCAGTGGTACGGGCCTTGTGAAACCCGCATATCAGATCACCACCCCGCTCACTGTTATTGGCATGGCTTTGGACAATGATGAGAGCCTTGCAAACAGGTTCAATTTCACATGTCTCGAGTCAAGGGAACTCAGGGATAAATGGCTTCCAAATCAGGCTGCCAATGATGATGATGTAAGAGGTTTCTATGACTATCTCTACACCAGCACCACCAAGGTGGACCCGATATCCGGAAAAACCTACGGGGACCTCATGCGCTCGGTGGTGCACAGGAACGAGAATGGTGAGTACGATGCTGTGTTGATCAAGCTTTGGGTGAATGCCAAGACCTCTGAAGCATCCAGAACGGTCTACAACGAACTCAAGGATGATGTTTGTCCCATGCAGGGTTCAAAGGCTTATATCACCGGAACTGTGATTCTATTGATCCAGACCGTGGATTCGATCCAGGCTTCCCAGATACAATCCACCACATTAGCCATCCTCCTTGCGGCTGTCATCCTGTGCCTTATCTATCGTGATATCGAATTAGGTCTGATCTCCATTCTTCCTGTGGCACTGAACGTGACCTGGATCCTTGGGATCATGGCACTGATATCATATATCCATGAACATCTATGGAGCGGTGCCCCTGCAATGTCATTGAATGTCCTCACCGTAACCGTTACCTCGCTATCCATAGGGCTGGGTATCGATTATTCCATCCATGTGGTCCAGAGGTTCAGGGAGAATCTTTTCCAGGAGCACGAGAGCGTCCAGGATGCTATTCACTCCACACTGGAACACACGGGCTCCGCACTTTTCATCTCTGCGGCTACCACAGTTATAGGGTTCGGAGTGCTTATCTTTGCGCCGATGCCCCTGATACAGATGTTCGGGATCATTACCGCTGCCTCTATCGCTTTCAGCCTTCTCTCCACCACCATCCTCCTTCCAATACTGCTTGTGGCATGGGCCAACTTCCACGGACATTTCAAGTTCAAGAAGGAGAGGCTAAAAAGATGAGTAGATTAAAACCAGGAAGATGAAGATTCTTTCTTTTACTTTAGCAGGCGAATCGAATGGTGAATGCAATGAAAATAATGGATTATTCCATGGATGTCCAGGAGCTCATTCAAAGGCTGAAAAGCAGGGGATGGAAGCGGATAGGTATCCAGTTACCCGAGGGCTTGAAATCCCATTCAAAGGTTCTTGTCGATGCCCTGAAATCAGGCCTGAATGACCCGGGTCTGGAATTAATTATCTCCGGGTCACCGTGTTACGGTGCCTGCGATATTGCAGATGCAGAGCTCATGGAGGCGGGTGCCGAGGGGATGCTTCACTTCGGACATTCTGAGATCCCCACACTTGCTCACAATTATAAGATACCGGTGATCTTCCGGGAGATGAGGTCTGAAAGGGACATACTGCCAGTGGTAAAGAAGGTTGTGGAATCCGGGCTTCTAAACGGGATAGTGGGCCTGACCACCACGGTGCAGTACATTCACCACCTCCCCAGGGCACGGGATTACCTGCGGAAAATGGGCGTGGATGCAAGGATCGGGAAGGGAAGCAGGCGCCTTCGTTATCCCGGGCAAGTTTTGGGATGCGGCTTTTCCTCTGCCGCAGCGGTTGATGAGGCCGATATCCACCTCTTTATCGGGGAAGGGCTCTTTCATCCTCTTGGTATTATGTTAGCGACCAGGAAGAAGGTGGTGGCAGCGGATCCGGTGAGCCTGAAAGTCCAGGACATGGAAAAAGAAAAGGATGCAGTGCTCAGGCAGAGGTTCGCTGCAATCCAGAGACTGAAAGCCTCACACGAGATCGGGGTTATCCTTTCCACACTCCCGGGTCAGGGAAGGAGCGGGTATGCCCGCACCCTTGTTAAGATGGGCGAAGAGCATGGCAAGAAGATGCAGATGGTCGTGGTGCGCCATCTTTCCCCGCTTAGTCTCAGGGGCCTTGGGATCAAGGCCTTGGTGTCAACGGCCTGTCCCAGGGTGGCCATTGATGATTATTCCCTGTTCCTTGAGCATAAGATCACCCTCACCACACCCATAGAGTTCCTGATAGCCCTCGGGCTGATGAAGTGGAGGGATTACGTGCTGGATTCTATCGAGGAATGATTAATGGCGAGAACTTTATTTCCATTGGTGGTAACCTTTTTACCGTCTTTTACCCAGTTGGTGTACGGGTTGCTGGGGAGGGCTGACTGGAGAGGGAATGGGTGGTAGGTTGGGTCGAATGGATTTCCTTGCGGGGTTAAAGCTGCGGTCATGATTTAGGTCTCTCCAATTGAGTTTTGGTATTAGGTGTGTTGTTTTGATCTATTTTTGTTGAACTATTTAACTATTTTTACAAGGCTGTTTTTCTTTATTTTTTTTAGGTAAGCGATGGTTTTATCTAGATTTTTCTCACGCACTACAAGTGTATAAGTTTTATCCTTACACTTTACATCCAATATTCCACTACCTCTTTTGTAATTGATTTCAATCTCCTTAATCTCCTCATAATTTATTTTTATTGGCTGTTTAAATGACCAATCTGGTTGATAGACAAACATTTCAGGAGTAAAGTAGGATGGTTTTAATTCAAAATAGTTATAGAACAACGTTGAAGGTACAAAGAACGCAATAACAACTGCTACGTCAAGTAAGTCCTCTTGTGACCTAATATCAACTACACAAGCGCCAGTAATGGTAAGAGTGATCATAAGAATGAGTGATACTCTCCGTCTCTCCTTTCTTCTTTCTTGCTCATCAAAATTGTAAAGGAAACCGTCTCTTTCAATAACATCATGCATTCTGTTAACCCCCTTTCTACAACCAACTCAATAATGCCATATAAGGTTCAGCCAATGCAACAATACCCAGGATTTTCTCTAACGGATTTCCCAAGATTATCGAATACCAAATACCTCCTTTTGTGGGTTTAAACACACAATAAGCATAAACACCAATGGTAAACGTCGTTCCTACATAGGAAACGAGTTTACTTTTTAGCCCTAAGCATGAAAAGAAAGGACCTATACTTTCTAAGCCCTCGTCCGTGGTCTTGAAGTGGCAGGTGTAGTCGTCGGTGGACTCAAGGTCATCGATGGTCTCGCTGATGTAAAACCTGTCATCCTCAGGGTCCAGACCCACACTTACAACCTGAGTTGTGGAATCAAACCCATTCCCTAATTGTATCTGCCAGTGGAAGGTTTCATTTCTTTTAGGGGTCCCTTGGCCGTAAGTGCCCGGGTCTCCGGGGCCGGGAAGGGGACCCCACAGGCGTTTCAAGCAGGTGTTTCCGCAGTTTCGTTCCCAGTTGTTGGACATTTCTTCATCATCCATATCCGGTTAGTTCAGGTATCCAGACTTTTACAATTCTTGTTCAAGACAAAGAGGCCAAGATGTATTTTATCAAACATTTTACCATACTCTCCTCCTTGGATGTTCTATTTCCCCTTTGCCTACATCCCAATATTTTTCTTTTTCAATTGGCACCTTTTTCTCAAGTAAATCCAAAAATAGTTTTTTATTTGTAATGTACATTTTTTCTATGATAATAGGTCTTTTTCTCCCTTTTAACTTGATAACAATATAAGAAAAATGGGGATGACAATTCATATAGATCTTCGCAATTCTATCATATGGGATAAATGTTTCTTGATGTAAAAGAAAATTTGGTCGTGTCCCCCTATGGCTGAATCGGTATTTTGAATGTAAGAAGTTCTTCTATAGACCATAAATGATCAGTCATTCCCTTTGCCATAGCAGGAGTTCTTTTGTCCCATTTTCGTAATGGATTATTGGATAGTAATCGGAGAGATTTATGAGGTTTACAGAAGTGTAAGAGTTCAGTAAACTGAAGCGTTGGTAATCATAGAAGTAGAGTCTTCACCGAAAAACTTATCATTTAGATATGTCTATTAGATATCTCATGAAGCGAATTCCATTTACCACAGCAACAGAACTG
>DAOVMN010000377.1 GCA_030630685.1 Thermoplasmata archaeon
AACCTCTCTCTGTGGGGAGATCGGGTCATGAGGTAATGAAGTGAGGCCCTTGCAGAATAGGGAGAGTCCTGCACACCGGCCCCGATCCTCAGGCTGTCCTCACCTGTTGGGATAACCCAGGCAAAGAATCCTTTTCCTACCCTCTCGCCAGCAAAGACCTCCACCATTTTCAGATTCCTTGGAGAACCGATAGCCTCTATCTCGCAGCCTGTCACCATCTCCTTGAAAGGCGAAAGAGAGGCAGCCCTAACGGTGATGGAATTTGGCCCCTCCGCACCTATCACCACCTCTGCCTCGGCCTCCTTACCACCACGGATTTTTGCAATAACACCATTCCCGGATATCGAAAGCGATTCCACGGGTGAACCCAATCTCAGCTCCGCCCCCTTTCTCACCGCCCATCCCGCTGCCCTGCGGTCGAATTCCGTTCTATCGACTATCAGGCCTTTCTCCTCTCTGCTCAGGATCTCGAACTCCTGTCCATCTGGTCCGAACACATAGGCCCCCTTCACGGTATTCAAGACGGGGAAAGAAAAATCCACAAGCCCGCGGAGCCTTGGAGAAACCAGCCCGCCGCACTGCATGGGCTTCCCTATGGTTCGATGCTCCTCCAAGAGAAGAACATTGTGTCCTTGCTCTGCCAAAAGACCCGCAGCAGTACTCCCTATCGGTCCCGCACCGATAACAAGGGCATCATACCGCATGAGTCCAGGGCCCCTCAGAGGCCTGAGGCCTTTTGAATGTCCTCGGCCACATCGATCTTTTCCCAGGAGAATTCAGGTCTTCCAAAGTGACCATACGCTGCCGTAGCCCTGTATATCGGCTTCAGGAGATCAAGATATTCGATGATGCCGTGTGGGGTGAGATCGAAGTGCCTCTCGACCAGTTTCTCTATCCTTTCTTCGTCTATCTTGGCGGTCCTGAATGTGTCCACACTGATGGAAACCGGTTCTGCAACACCAATAGCGTAGGCAAGCTGAACCTCACACTTATCCGCTACACCGGACGCCACGATGTTCTTCGCCACATAACGGGCGGCATAGGAGGCCGAGCGGTCCACCTTGGAGGGGTCCTTACCCGAGAATGCCCCTCCGCCGTGCCTTGCATAACCGCCATAGGTATCCACGATGATTTTCCTTCCGGTAAGGCCTGCATCCGCCCTGGGGCCGCCGATGATGAACTTTCCGGTCTCGTTCACATGGTATCTGGTATTGGTATCCAGAAGTTCCGGTGGGATCACCTCCTTTATGACATGCTCCACCAGGTCCTCCTTGATCTTCTCGTGCTCGATATGGGGCTGATGCTGTGCCGCTAACACCGCTGCATCCACGCGCGCGGGTCTGTGGTTCACATACTCCACCGTTACCTGGGATTTACCGTCCGGCCCAAGGTAGTCTATTATACCCTTCCTTCGAACCTGGGAAAGTCTTTTGGCCAGTTTATGGGCCAGAGTAATGGGAAGAGGCATCAGCTCCTCGGTCTCCCGGATGGCAAAGCCGAACATGAGTCCCTGATCCCCGGCACCCTGCTGTTTTTTGTCCGTCCTTGAAACCCCCATGTCGATATCTGGAGACTGCTCATCGATAGAGGTGATAACGGCACAGGCCTCATAGTCGAAGCCCAGGCGGGGATCGGTGTATCCAATGTCCCGAATGGTCTCCCTCACGATCCTGGGCATGTGAACATAGGTTGTTGTCTTGATCTCCCCTGCGATCAGGGTCATCCCCGTGGTAACAAGGGTCTCGGCTGCAACATGTGCTTTCGGGTCTTTCTCAATGATGCCATCTAAGATAGCATCGGATATTTGATCTGCCATCTTATCGGGATGGCCTTCGGTCACGGATTCTGAGGTGAACAGGAAATGATCCTTTGTGTTCATATCTTGCCTCCGGGCATTAGTCAGGATGGAAAATATATAATGATTTTGTCGCAATTGCTACAACGAGTTTTCAAACGATGGGTTCAGCAAATCCTGGGAACCGGATCGGCTATCGGGGACTCCACTATCCTCCTCCCCCCAATAACAGTCTCAAGCACGACCCCTCGAGGTCATTCCTCACCTCGCCCACAATGGCGGCATCCCTTCCTTCTAATGTGGTCCTCAGGGCCTTGAGGGCCTCCTCGGCCATCTCCATCACCACCCCTAAAGCCGCCTTTCCCTCGTTCCCTATCTCCAAGGGATCTATCCTAACACGGACGAGCCGGAACCAAACAAGGAATTAAACCGCAGGGACACCGCGACGACAATTTTAACCGCAGAGGTCGAGCAAGGAACCGAAGGTTCAGAGCTCCGTTTGAGGACGAAGTCCTCGATAAGGCGGAGCGGCGCAGAGTTTTCCCAATGTGCCATAATGGTTGTCCTCTGCGTACCTTGACGAGTTCTGCGAACTCATCCGGAAAGAAAACAAGTTTTCTCTCCTCTGCGCCCTCTGCGGTGAATATTTCTGCCAAAAAAGCACGAATTTCAGATGTAAGGGACTAAGTATCCCGCAGGCGCCCCGACCGGGTCCCGTAAGGGTATGGCATTCCCCTTTATCGCGATCCCTGCTCTGGATTTGAGACTTCTTTATTTCTTCGGGTCTATTTGTTTGTCGCTTGTACGGAATTCATCACGAATTACACAAATAGACGAATGTCACGAATTTGCCAGGGGTAGTTTACAATGCGAGTGCCTTAGCTACCTTCAGTAGCTCGGATAAATCCTCACTCTTTCACCTCCTTATATTCGTGTAATTTGTTCATTCGTGCCATTTGTGATTCCCGTGCCATTCGTGATCTCATGGCTCCGGTGGTCTGTTTGGCTACTTTCCCGAAAATAATAAAAAGAGTCCTGG
>DAOVMN010000230.1 GCA_030630685.1 Thermoplasmata archaeon
CACACAGAGGGCCTTTAGAAATGGGCATATATCTGTTTAATTGATCGAATGCGTGGGGTTCCCTCCTTTCCTAGACGCATGAGGGGAACCTCGAATATTTTGCTGTTCGGAGGTACTGCTTTGATACGAATAAAGTTAACCGGCCTTGAGATGTAATCGGATGATCCATCGGAAGGGAGGGACATTTATTTATAATACAACTCGTTCCCAGGCCCGGGAATCACTATGACTCTGAGTGTAGACATTAGAAAACTATCCGAGATCCACGACACGAAACCAACCTTCATCTCCCTGTATTTGTCCCTGGGAGAGGAGTACGACGAATATATCGATTTCAGAGAGCGAGCGATCCGCTCCGCCCTCTCCTCCAAACCCGGGCTTCGCAGAATATTCGAGGAGAACATGCAGGAGGCCCGCACCTACCTGAGCCAGAATGTCAATGCCCTGCATCGCAAGGGTTCGAGTGGACTGGCCCTCTTTGTTTCCCGTCCCTTGGGATTCTTCGAGGCCCATCCCCTGCCCCTGAAGGTGGAGAACACCCTTGTTTTGGACGCATCACCCTATATCCGCCCGTTGGCGAGATTCCTTGAGGAATACGAGGATTTCGGCATCATTCTTATTGACCACAACCATGCGCGCATCTACCTTGTTAAGGCAGGAGAGATAGCTGAAACCGAGAGGCTTCATGAGAAGATCTTCCACCACCACAAGAAGGGAGGATGGTCGCAGATGCGCTTCCAGAGAAGACGCCAGGGTGAGCTTGTGCAGTTCTACAAGAGTGCGGCAGAGGAGGCAGTGGGTGTGTTCGAGGGTGAGAGGATTCGCCGCCTCATCGTTGTAGGCCAGAGCGATGCCAAAAAGAATTTTATTCCCTATCTTCCCAAACATTACCAGGACAAGATTATCGCCATCCTCAACATCGAGACCGAGACCCCTGACAAGGAGGTCGTCAGGGATGCCTTCCCGATATTCTTTGAGAAGGAGCGAGAGGAAGAGATCGAGATGGTCGAGGAGTTCATGGGCGCGGTGATGAAAGGTGAGAATGCCGCCTACGGCCTCGGGGACGTGCTTGAAAAGACCAGGAACGGAAGGGCAGAAACGATTATCATCAACATGAACTTCAAGGCACCGGGCTACAAGTGCGAGATGTGCAACGTTGTGGAACTTCATCCAGGCAATTGCCCCTATTGTGGAGCCACCCTTAACCAGGTGGATGCCGTGGAGGAGCTTGTGGAGTTGGCTGCACAGACCGATGCCAGGGTCGAGTTCGTGGCAGAGAACGAATCCCTGAAATCCCTGGGAGGAGTAGGGGTTTTCCTCAGATGGTAGAATATGTGGAGTTGGAGGATGGTGGAATTGGAGAGGCACCCAAAAAGCTCCGGGAAACTCGATGACATCCTGCTTGCCTTCAGGGAAGGAAATATCGATCTGGAGACGGCACGAAAGGAGCTGAACCTCTTCTCCATCGAACAGATATCCGACATGGCCACGCTGGATCCAGCAAGGCAGATGAGACTAGGGGTGCCCGAAGTGGTTTATGCGGATACGAAAAGCCCGGAAGATGCTGCCGAAATCGCGCTGAGGCTTCTTGAGAAGAACGGGTACGCCTTTCTTACGCGCGCCAGAGGAGAACAACATGATGTCATCCTCACCACTCTCAGAGAGAAAGGGATGAAAAATGTGAAGGTGCATTCCAATCCACGAGCAGGGACAATCCTCTTGAAAGCTGAAGGGTTCGAGAGTCCCAGCCTTGGAGGTAAAGTAGGGATCATCACCGCGGGAACCTCGGACATCCCGGTTGCTGAGGAGGCTAAGGAGACATGCGAGTTCATGGGCTGTGAGGTTATTTCCGCATACGATGTTGGGATCGCGGGCATACACCGCCTTTTTTCCCCGCTCAGGAATATGATAGAATCCGGGGTTGGAGCGATTATTGTCATGGCAGGGATGGAAGGAGCCTTACCCTCTGTAGTGTGCTCGCTTGTGGACATACCGGTCATCGGGGTGCCATGTTCTGTGGGATACGGATACGGTGGAAAAGGGAAGGCGGCACTCATGTCCATGCTTCAATCCTGCTCTCCCGGACTCGTGGTGGTGAACATAGACAACGGCTTCGGTGCTGGAATCTCGGCAGCGCTTATTGCCCGTCCAAGGTGTTAACGAGAAGGTGATCCCTATCCTGGCAAGGAAATCCATCCTGATCGTCATGAACAACCTGGTTGGCGGGGTGCTGGGATTTATCACCCTCTCCATTATTGCGCGTTATCTTGGGGCAGCCGATCTCGGTGTTCTGGGATTCGGGCTTGCCTTCCTTGGGATGTTCACCTTCATCTCCAACCTCGGCTTCGATTCCGCACACAACAAACGGGTCTCAGAGGGCCTGGACCTCGGCCAGTGCATGGGCGCCTACATCTATCTCAAACTGCTTCTCACCGCCGCCATGGCGGGCGTATCGATCGCAGCGATGCTGATCTATTCCCAGGTATTTCATGGGTTCTCCTCCAGAAAAGAGGAGATCGTGGTGTTCCTTTTTCTGTTCTACTATATCTTCTGGAGCCTCTCGCTCATCCCGAAAACCACGTTCAACTCCGAGCGAAAGCAGGCCAAGGCCCAGCTCCCGAGCATCATGGAATTCCTTGTGAGGGCTCCCCTCATTATCGGCTTGGTGCTGGCAGGTTTCGGGATCGTTTATGTGGCCCTTTCGTATTTGGCCGGTGCCCTTGTATTATTCTCCCTTGGGGTATATTTCCTGAAAGGCTATCCGGTCACAAGGCCTGGTCGAAAAATCCTGGGAAGCTATGCCTCCTTCGCCCTCCCCATGTCGATTATCTCGATTATCACTACCCTCTACCTTTATTTAGACAAGGTGATGATAGGGGTGTTCTGGGATAATACCGAGGTGGGGTTCTATTACGGTGCACAAAGGATCATCATGTTCATCATCACCAGCTCCGCAGCCGTGGCAATACTGCTCTTCCCCACCATCTCCTCGCTTCATTCCAGGAGTAAAATCAAGGAGATAAACAGGCTCGTATCCGGTGCGGAACGCTACCTTTCCATGCTCATCTTCCCTGTGGCAGCCCTGACCATCGCCTTGAACGGCTCCATTGTCCGCCTTATCCTCGGGGATGGGTTCGAGGACTCCGGGATGATCCTGGCCTTCCTCGCACTTTTCGCACTGATGAGCATCCTGAACAAGCCCTACAGCCAGGTGCTCACCGCAACCGGAAAGACCAGATTGGCCGTGAGGATCAGTCTTGTGATCTTCCTTGCCAACTTCATCCTCAATATTATATTCATACCCTCTAAGATTTTCGGATACGCATTATTCGGCCTTGGTGGGGTGGGGGCTGCAGCGGCAACCTTTTTTTCGGATACCGGCAGGTTTGTTATCCTGAGAAGGGAAGCACGAAAGCTCATCGGGAAAACCTTCCAGGCGAGAGTTATGGCAAAGCACATTGCCGCCTCCGCCCTCTCCGCTGCCGTGATATTCGGTGTGAGCACATTGGTTCCGGGGCACCTGAGCAATTACCTGCTCATCCCGGAATTGCTTGCCGGCCTTGGACTTTACTTTATTCTGCTGGTGCTCTTCCGGGAGTTCGGCAGGGCGGATCTTGATTTCTTCATCGAGATAATCCATCCAGGAAAGATGGGCGGGTACATCCTTTCCGAGCTCAGGGAGAAAGGAGGTGGGGAGGGGTGAAAGTAGGTAAGGGTGAGACTTGGGGTTGGGGGTGAGACTTGGGGGGGAAGGTGTGATATTTGGGGGGGCGGGGGGTGAAGCAAGGAGGAGAAAACAGCAACATTTAAAATCTTTAACGCAATGCAGTTTTGGACTCTGGAGGCAAATTCCATGACTTCCCGTGAAAAAATCACAATAGGATTCCTTATCCTTGTTGCAGGGATCGTTCTACTCGCCCTAACAACAAAAGAAACCAGTGCAACTACAATCACTGTTGACGATGACGGCCCGGCAGACTACGCAAAGATACAGTATGCCATTGACAATGCCAGTGCAGGAGACACCATCCGGGTTTATGCGGGAACGTACTATGAGAATGTGGTTGTTAACAAAAGTCTTACTTTGATAGGGAATGGCTCTGCCAGTGCCACGATTGACGCCAGAGGATTGGGGGATGTCCTGAATATTACTGCGGACTGGTGCAATGTGAGCGGTTTCAATATCACCGGAAGTGGAAACAATTGGGGAGAAGCGGGAATAAAGGTGGTATCGGACCACAATTCCATCACGCACAACACCTGTTTGGACAACGACTTCGCCATCTACCTCGACGACTCAGACCATAATTCCATCACGCACAACAACTGCTCGAACAACGACCTCGCCATCTACCTCGATGACTCAGACCATAACTCAATCTCAAACAACAACTGCTCGAACAACGAC
>DAOVMN010000119.1 GCA_030630685.1 Thermoplasmata archaeon
AATGGTGTTGTGTTCGTGGGCTCCTATGACAAACATGTCTATGCGATACCCGAGTTCGACCCCAACGTGGACGGCACAATATCTGAGGATGAGATAATCTGGTATTACGAGGCTGGAGAGTACCTGAATGGTGAACACATTGAGGGTACAGGAGGGGCGGTTTCCACCACCCTTCTCATCATCAATGGGATGGTGATCGGTGCTGAGCAGACCAATTATGACGAGGGAGACAACTACTGCGACTACAACATCTTTGTTCTCCCAGAAGTAGATCCCGATAGCAGCGGTGTGATCGAACATGACGAGATCATCTGGAAATATGAGATCGGTGAACACATCCCCATCATTGATACCGGATGTCCGGGAGAAGGGGGCGACGCTTTCTCCTCCCCCTCCGTTAACATAGACCTGGAACAGGTGTATATCGGCTCGCGGGATCATTATTTCTATGCCCTTGCCCTTCATCCGGACGGTGACTTCATTGACAACGATCTGGATGGAATCATCGACAACGAGGGCGAACTGCGCTGGCGATTCGGGGTGGATAACGAGATATTCTCTTCCCCGAGCATCCACAACGGGAATGCCTACTTTGGCTCTGGGGAATACAGCACCTCGGCCTCGCCGGGCAGTGTTTATGCCCTGAACGAAACCAATGGAGGCTTGGTCTGGCGGTACCAGGGTGCAGACGGATTCCTTTCCTCCGCCCTCATAGCGGATAATAAGGTATTCATAGGGTCAAATGATGATTATCTGACCGCTCTCTGCGAAGGGAACGGTACCATCCTCTGGCAATACAAGGCGGAAGGGGGAGGCAGCCAGAGGGCATTCGGTTCCTCTCCGAGCCTGTACGATGAGAAGATCGTGGTGGGCTGCTGCAACGGGAGGGTGTACTGCTTCGAGATGCCCAACTATCCCCCTGAGGTGGAGCTGCTCTTACCCGAAGATAATTCCTGCGTGAATGCCTCCATTGTTCTGAAATGGAAAGGGACCGACCCGAATCGCGGGGATATCGAGAAGTTGAGATACGATGTTTATCTTGCCACGGATTATGATCTTGTTAACGGGTCCGACGGCGCCGCCCTGATCTCACTATCTCGGGAGAATGAGAGTTTTGCCCCTCCTGCTCTTCTTGAGGGTGAGGAATACTACTGGAAGGTGGTGGTGAACGATACCGAGTTCGAGAATGTATCAGAGGTCTGGAGCCTCACCGTGAACCGGAGACCCGAACTACATCTGACTTCACCAGAGGAGGGCGGAAGGATCACCTCCACCTCCATTACCCTGGTCTGGGAAGGGAGCGATGGGGATGGAGACAATCTGACCTATGACGTGTATTTCGATACCGATCCCATCCCCGTTACCATCGTGTCCGACAACCTGATAGAGGAATCCTTCGAGGCCTCGGACCTGGTGGAAGGTGTGAGGTATTACTGGAAGGTGGTGGCGAGCGATGGAATCGACGAGAATGTATCGGAGGTCTGGAATTTCAGTGTGAACAAAAAGCCCGAGGTACATCTGATTTCACCCGAAGACTGCAAGACCGTCACCTTGATCCCTGTGGTCCTCATCTGGGAAGGGAGTGACGAGAACGGGGACGAGCTCAGCTACGATGTCTATCTGGATGATCATTCCAGTCCCACGACAGTTGCAGCCGAGGATCTGGCCGAGGAATCCTTCGAGACCTCGGGCCTCGAGAGGGGAAAGACCTATTACTGGAAGATCGCGGCAAGCGACGGGTACGGGGAGAGTGAGGCAGGGATCTGGAGTTTTACAGTGGATATTGCTGCGGCCTCCAATAATGCACCCATCATTGAGTTGATCTCCCCGGAGGACGGTGCCGTTATCGATTCAACTTCTGTGACCCTAAACTGGGAAGGGAATGACCAGGACGGGGATACCTTGTTCTACGATGTCTATGTGGACACGGAATCCGACCCGGAGACACTCGCAGCAGAGGATCTGACAGAAGGATCCTACGACCTCACCGGCTTAGAGGAGTGGGAGGTGTACTACTGGAAGGTGGTGGTGAGCGACGGCCTGGATGAGGCGGAATCAGATATCTGGGACTTCTCCATCGATACCGGCCTGGTGACTAACCATGCTCCGGAGGTCAGATTAACCTTCCCTCAAAACGGTTCCATCATCCCATCGGATTCCATCAATCTCATCTGGGTTGGGAGTGACGAGGACAATGATAGGCTGACCTATGATGTCTATCTAAGCATGGACCCCAATGCCAGTACGCTTGTTTCCGAGGACCAGGTTGGTAAGGCCTACTTTGCGTCCGGATTGGAAAGCGGCAGGACCTATTACTGGAGGGTGGCGGCGAGCGACGGAGAGGACGAAACAACCTCGCCCATCTGGAACTTTACTGTGCGGGAGGAGGGGAACGATGATGACGAGGAGTGGTACGAAGATATCATGGACGAGCCTCTTTACCTCGGCGGTATTATTGCCGCGGTTGTGGCCGTGGTAGCCGGGGTGGTAATGGTGCTGAGGAGAAGACGCGGTGGCTGGGAAAACTGGGATCAGTGATACTGATTGATTAACCTAATCTTACACCCTTCATCCCGCGTTTATCCATGTGTCGTTTAGCCAGAAGGTGGTTGAATATATGTCGATTCAGCGAAATATATTTATTATATCGCCACATCTCTTGCGTCATTATAACGAGGCTTGAGATCATGAATTTAAATTCTTCCGCAGTAAAAACCCTCGTGCTTATCATGGGGCTGCTCTTCATTCTTCCAGCGGTACCGGTGTCCGATGGTTCGGAACCGGGTGCAAATGGTGAAACTGCCCTTATCGGGCCAGAAGAGGGAACACTCAAGGGAGAGGACTTCACTCATAATGTCATCTTAGAGCTCTTTGTTTCAACAACATGCGGGGCTTGTCCTGATTCTGAGGAGAGAGCAAGAGAACTAAATTATGAATACGGATCCTATTTTCATTATGTGACGATGGTTATGGATGCCAATGAAAAGGCAGATGAACGTTCAAATTATTATCATGTCCATACCCTACCAACAGCTATTTTTGATGGAGGATACAGGGAGGAGAGGAGCGGGAGCACTGATAATTTTGAGAGCTATATTGATGAATGCGGTGAACGTGATGTTGTGGATGTCTCTCTCGAGGTATCAATGGAAGAGGCTGAGGGAAACAACATCAATGTAGGATATCGAGCAAAATATACAAGAAGTGGACTTACGGATCTTCCCTATTTTGACTGTCATTTAAGGGTTTATATTGTTGAAAAGATATCGAGATATATGAATGATAGAGATGAGCCTATTCCTAACGGTTTTATTGATTATGCATTTGACAAGGATTTGAGCTTAATATCAGAAACAGAACAGAGCGAATCCACTACATGGGATGCCTCTGATTGCAATTTCACCAATCTGATTGCGATTGGTGCAATATTTGAAAAACCCGGAGAAACCGAGAGATATGTTGTTCAGACAGCATCCACCGAGGAGTGCGGCAGTATTATTTTTTCCGACATCGAGCACAAACCCGAGCACCCGAAGCATGACAAAAAGGTCATGGTTTACTGTTCTGCCGACGGGGACATTGCGAATATCTCTGTGGAGGTTGCACCGTGCACAGAAGACGCCTGCCATGTACCCACGGACGTACCGATGGAGAAAACCGGTAATAACACCTACGAGGCCAATATAGGAAAGTTCGGCAAGGACGTCGTTATTGTTCATTACAGGATCATAGCCAATGATTCGGAGGGTCAGGAGTCCAGAAGCGCCACCTATGAATTCGAGTTCGAGGATTCTGACGATGACGATATGAACGAGGTATTGGTCTATGGTGGAGGAAGCGTAGCCGTCCTATGTGCGGTTTTGTGTGCGATATTTATTCTCAGACGCAAAAACAAGATTAAAACAGATAATGAATGATCAGTTTGAGGACTTTTTTTCATCAGCTTTCTTCGACCCTGATCCCCAGGAACTCCCTTTTCCCGTGGTGAATGTCCCTGGCGATGCAGGCGCACCCTAAGGCCGCACTTCTGTGGTCCAGGTAATGCACCTCGAGGCCTCCAAGCATCCTGTCAATAGCCCTCTTGAATATCCCGGGCTCGATGAATGGTGCCGAACCTGTTATCACGATCCCCTCTGGTTCCGGGAGGAAGGCCGAAATCCCCTTGATCTCCATTGCCACGGCGGTAGCGAGGGTGCGGTATCTATCACTGAACTCCGGGTGCTTTTTGATGTCTTTATATTCCACGCCCGGGAAAAGCCCGGAATTGGAGAACACCTCGTTAGCCGAGAGTCCTCCATCATCGATCTCTCGAATCCCCATGAGGTCGATGGGACCATGAAGAAGCCCCGGGGCCCCGAGGGCGGCGTCCACGCCCCCGACTATCTTCCCGTCCTTGATCAACAGGGTGACCGTGTTGGCCCCAGCATCGCAGAGTATGAAGTTCTTTCCATGCCTACCAATGCTATCGAGGAACAGGAAAGAAAGATAGGCCGAACCAACCTTATCCGGGGCTGCGCAGTGTGAGGAAAGAAGGTGAAATGCGGGAAGGAGGGTGGGGGTCTGCCTGTGAATCCCGGGGATCGCAAGGACATTCAGACCGCTTTCCCCTATCTCATCGAAGATTGCACTCCCAAGACCGACCACCTTCCCGGCACCTTTCAGGTTCCGGATGCCGCGATCCATTAATCTCTTTATGTCGGTGATCTCGGTGAAGGAATCACCCATCGAGTAGGTCATCACTACCAGCCTAATCTCCGTAAGAGGGGCAAAATTCTCGATCTCTCGAATTATCGAGGGAAATCGCTTAGCCACCCTATTCAGTGGTCTCTTTCTCCCAAAGAAAGAATGCGGGGCTAGTTCGAATCCCTCGAAAGGGCTGGTCTCAGGGAGGAAAGCACAGCGCACCCCTCTTGTCCCGTGCTCGATCCCAAGAAAATACATCCCTTTCCCTCTTAATTTTCCACAAGGTAGTCGTCTATCCTTTCCCTTGCCTGCTCTTTCTTCTCCTGAAAATCCATGAGAAACTCCTTTATCAGACCGGCGGCTTCTTTTTTGCACTGCCCGCACAGTCTGCCGCCCCTCACGCATTCCTCGTAGACCCGTTCGAGGTGGGAATCCTTCTCTGATAGGTGGTGGAGGTACATCTCGTAGACCGAGCAGTTCCAGGGCTCTCCGCCTTTCTCCCTCTGCTCCTCCGCACTTATCCCCCCGCCGGTCTTGGCCCTCATGATCTTTTCCGCCCCATCTTTTGGGCTGTCGCTTAGGAATACCGCACTATCTGGCTCGGAGGAGGACATCTTGCTGCCGGTAAGACCTGTAATGAACCTGTGATAGGTGGATGACGGTGGATAGAAACCGTGGCCTCCCTCCTTCAGTTCCACAGGGCTGAGTGCCGCCTGGATCTCTGGAACGGCCCGAGCGGTTCCACCGGGGAGGTAGAGGGCGCGATATCTCGGCAGCTTCCTGATCTCGGAATATCCAAGTCCCAGAACCGTGCTTTCCGCCTTATCGAGAAGCCTCTGAACGTCCTTTTCACTAAATTGCCCCCCTTTCACAAAGATACCGATGTGGCCCTGGTCCGTCAAGGTAACATTGTAGAATCTAAAGGCGGATGCTATTCCCCGGGTCAGGCGAAGATGCGGGTCCTGGTCAACCCCAACCGGTACCAGGGTAGGACAGGGGCCGTCGTATTCCGGAAGCTGGACATGGAGTATGTCCCCGACCTGCACCAACGGGGAAAGGATGTGCGCCATGTTGGTGGAATCTTCGAACCCGTATATGGATTTCATTTCTGTCATATTCACCTTCCGGGAAAGGGTGAAAGCAATATCTGTGACAGCTTTACGTTTTGACTGGAAATAGACCTCGCATCTCTCTGCTCTTAATCCGAGCGCGATGTAGGAGAGGATGTACTCCTCGATGGCAAGCCTCCGTGTCTCTGCGAAGGGGATACCCCTGGCGCCCCAGGACTCGATATCCGCCACACTGATGTGCACCCTTGCCCCCTGGTTCTGAAAATACAGAACCTGGTCAATTACCATTTTATGCCCGAAGTGCATCTTACCCGATGGCATAAGCCCGGTAAGGATGCTGAATGGTCTGCCGCCTGTCATGGCATCGTGGATCAGGTGAAAATCCCGATGCCCAAAGACTCCCCTTCTGAATATCTTGGATGGTTGTGGGAGCGGGAATCTCTCGAGGTCAAAGGCCGCGATCCCGAATTCCTCTCTCAGTCTTTCGTAGTCCGTGACCTGGGTTGTGCCCCAGGGATCGATCCGCATGAGAGGCCTACTTCGGAGGCGTTATAAAAGTTTTATTGCTCGATCGGCTTCCTCATTGGCGGCTAAATCTTTCCTTGGTTAAATGCTCGATCCGAGTCCCTGGCACTACACCCTTCTTTCTGCATGGGCAAGGAACCCGTGCCTCCGCAGCTTTAAGGGGTGGTAGCAGAAGGGCCTGGATATCTGGATGAGATGAGATTTCACATGCCGCCCAAGAAATCACAAAGTTTAATTATAATTCGTGATTGCCGTAAATAGTATCAAACGAAAAGGTGCATAATATGATCTCACAGGACAGAGCCCTTTTAAAAACCGTACGCTCATGTGTAATAGTTGTCAGTTTCATACTACTACTCCAGCTACTTGCTGTTCCTGGCCTGCTGTTCATGGAGAATGCAGCAGGCGAAGGCCGCGGGAATGGTACCACACTCTACGTGGACGACGACGCCGCGGACGGGGGGAACGGGAGCCTTGAGGGGCCTTTCAATAAAATTCAGGATGCGATCGATAATGCGAGTGCCGGGGACACGGTGAGGGTGTTCAATGGGAC
>DAOVMN010000444.1 GCA_030630685.1 Thermoplasmata archaeon
CAATATCCACGCCCGTAACTCCAGGAAGTTTCAGCAGTTCCGCCTCGACATCCTTCTTGATGCGCCGGATTTCGTCCTTACTTTTCATAGGTCCTCCTTTCTTCAAAGTGGTTTAAACGCCTTCAGCTACCACGAACCATTACAGCGATAGCGCGTTAGCCTGCTATCCGCTTCGAGTCCATGTTTTAAAGCCCATTTGATTTATTTTTTCATATCTCATCATAAATATTCTTCAACTACAATGGCTACAATGTCGCCTGTCCGGGTTCGCTTGTTGTAATCAGGCGTGAGAAAGGATATTATATAACATATTTAAGGATTACGGGGTGGTCGAATCACACTAGTATTTCTCCCCAAAGCACTCAGCCCTCACATTCCAGCACAGCTCCTCGACCCATAGCAGTACTCTTTAGGGGTTTCCGTTAAAAATACCAACGCCGCAGCCCGCCGCTCTCACCCGTTAACTTTCTTGTCTTCCTCGAACGGCCACTCCCTCCTTCCGTCCTCGTCAGGCTCTTTCATAAGCCACTCGTGGATGGTCTCTATTGCGATCTTTCCGGCCCCTGCCGCCTGAATCACAGTCGCGCTGCCGGTTACGATGTCCCCACCTGCCCATACGCCTGAAATGGATGTGCGCCCCACCTCATCCGCAACGATGTAGCCTCACTTGTTGAGCCTCAGGTCAGGCATGGTGGAGGTGAGGAGTGGGTTGGCTCCAGCACCGATGGCTACAATCACAACATCCGTTTCTATGATGTACTCGGAACCAGGGGATTGGCACAGGTTTTCTCCTGCCTGATGAATCCAGCTCCCCTGACCTCATTTTCATGATCTCTATGCCCCTGAGCGATATCAACAGAATGGTCGATATTCGGTAACAGATTATTAATAATACCTGCAAGATTATCGGGAACATCCGCAAGTTTTATTAGCCTGAACGATTATGTGCTAATCATGTCGATCGAAGAATATTCAGCCCCAGAATCTGAAAAAGAATTCATAACGTGCGGAACCTATCTCAATTGTTACTGTCCGCAGTGCAACATAAATTTCAACCAAGGGGAAAGCGCCTTTTTTAATTTCGTGAGCCCAAATGGAAAATTCGGAGAGTTGAAACTGAGTCCCTACCTCTGCGTTCATACAAGAGAATCCACCCTCTCTATTCCACAGGGAAAGGAGATTAAAGACATGATCTGTCCTCACTGTAAAAAATCCCTTATCGTATCGGATGAAAAATGTAAGATTTGCGGGAGTTCAGTGGCCAGGATACTCATTGCAGCATTAACAAAGATCGTCCCCTTATATATCTGTATGAAGGTGGGCTGTCACTATCACGGCTTAAGTGTGGAGGATGAGAAGATCATCCAACTGGACAATAGCACTGAATGGTAAACGCTTTATTAAAATTTAAAACCCTCGTCCAGACTTTCCCATCAAGTACTCGTGTATCGCCTTTGCTGCTATGCGTCCCGCACCCATGGCCTCGATAACCGTTGCCATCCCTGTTACTATGTCTCCACCCGCATAGACCCCATCTACATTGGTCTTACCGTTCTTGTCTGTTACTATATAGCCCCTCTCGTTGAGTTCCAGCTCGGGCATTGTTGACGTTAGCAACGGATTAGCACCGGCCCCCACGGCAATCACCACGAGGTCTGCTTCAAGGATGAAATTGGAGCCCTCGATTGGCACCGGTCGTTTTCTACCGCTTTCGTCCGGCTCCCCTAATTCCATCCGTAGGCATTCCATTTCCTTCACAGAGCCTTCCTCATCACCGATAAAGCGCACCGGACTTGTCAGGAAGTGGAACTTCACCCCTTCCTGTTCGGCATGATGTATCTCCTCGATCCGGGCGGGCATCTGTTCTCGGGCTCGTCGATAGGCCACAATAGCCTCTTCCGCTCCAAGGCGCAGTGCGATTCGGACCGAGTCCATGGCCACATTGCCTCCTCCGATAACGACCACCCTTTTGCCGCGCTCCACTGGTGTATTGTATTCAGGAAATCTGAACGCCTGCATAAGATTAGTGCGGGTAAGATATTCATTGGCCGAATAGATGCCATTCAGGTTCTCACCAGGGATCCGGAGAAATCGGGGAAGACCCGCCCCCACCCCGATGTACACGGCATCGAATCCATCCTCCTCCATAAGCTGTCGCACGGTACGCACATTGCCAATGATGGAATCCAGCTCCAGCTTC
>DAOVMN010000239.1 GCA_030630685.1 Thermoplasmata archaeon
AAAATCTCAGTTCCTTATTCACTATGTCTCTGAGTCCCTTATTCACTAACCTGTAACATAGTCCCCCTGTTTAATTGAAGAAAATGCCAAGCCATAAATATAATAAAAAACGAGAAGACGATTATGAAATACAATGTAAAAAGCCTTAACTATCCATCTTACATCGGCATATTCTTCTTCTTTGGTTTAGGCTTCCTGATTTTTTTATTTCTTTTCGTGTCATATTTATGCTATCTCTTCTTCTGGCTGGTTCTTCCCTGGATTCTTTTCTGGGCTTATGTTAGTCCAAAATATATTGCTTTTGATAAGGTAAAAATCTTGGATAAAGGAATCATCATAACTCATTCAAAAAAGAACTGGCTCACAACTCGAATAAAGGATGTGGCCATTCCATGGGAGCATCTTTCCCAGATAAGAGCGATAATAGTAGGCGGTGGAAAACCATATTACAGTCACTATTTTGTGCTTGATGATCGGAAATTATTATCTGTTCCAGCATCTGTAGAGAGAGGGGTTGAAGGGGATAACATAAACGACATTGCCGAAGCATACGCATCCTTTCTTAAATCCAAACTCGGACAAAAAGTATCTGTTTATAAAGCAGCAAAGTATAGTCAGACCACTATACTCAGGAAAAAAGAAATTAGCTATAAACCAGCAAATTATAATCTAACAAGCTGCATCGTTGTCTCACGAATCGATACTATTAACGAAATATCAAAAAACATCAGAAAAAGCCAGATTCGATTAATACTGACCTACAATGGGTTTTTCATCATAGGAATCATTCTTACAGTACTAATGATTTACTATACAGCCCTGGATTCAGAGATCCCTCATCCAGCAGAATTGGCTGTCATAGCACTTTTTTTGGGTCTCGGACTTCTTCCGTTGAGACACAAGGACAAAAAATTAATTCAAAGATATCTGGATTATGTAAGGAAAAAACAGAATGAGATGGAAACGAAAGATTAAAGATAGAACTTTCGAAGAGTTCCTCAAACGAATAGATACCTGTAAAAACAGTGAAAACCAAAAGATCCAGCAACAAAACCTCAAGGTGAATCCCAATGACCCCCACAACAAAACTTCTCATCAGCCTCTTCCTGCCCATAGCGACAGAAATACTCTTTCTTGCCCTTACAGCCCAACAAGCCAGCGCAGCCACCATCACTGTTGACGATGGGGCGACAGCACTTGCCTGGAAAAAACGCTTGTGATGGATTGAAAAATCGTATTTCACGTCAAAGTAGGAGTCGTCCCCCCGGGATGCGGGCCGTGCCCGGGCTCCCATCAAGGACTTTCGGGCTTACTTTGCAGCACCTTTTCCTGGGAAATTCCCGGATGCTGGTCTAATGAGAGGGTGGCAGAAAGCCCGTCTTCCCTCCCTGATTATTCTTATTGCACCCATCTCCTCCATGGCAAGGACGTGATAATTCACGGTCTGCCTCGACACACCAAGGTTCAAAGCAATCCCGGACTGTGTGGCCCCCGGATGGCGGAGAAGATAGCGCAGGATCATCTTCTGTGAATCGTTAAGTATGATACTGGGTACGGCTTGCTGCCTCAAGTAGAACCTGCGGTAAAGCCCGTCCTTCCTGGATTTGATGTAGCGCTCCCTTTCCAGGGTCCTCAGATGGTGGGCGAGCACCCCGTTCTTGAGCTTCATGTTGCGCTTGATCTCGGAAAAGCTGTCTCCCGGGTGTTCGCGGATGTAGCGAAAGAGGCCCTCCCTGATCGCGTTCTTCAACACCCGGTCCCCATGGATCCTGCTGTACAAAGGAGAAACAAGTATAGAGCCAAGGTATCTCCCCTTGTCTGTGGAAAAGAAGGCGGCAAGTCCGATTCCCGCGGATGCCGCTACAACAATGGGCAGATAGTTTGTATTCTCGTCCTCATCCTTCACAACGGTCCGGACCGTGGTGGCGGGTATGTTCATCGTCTCCCCGGTTTCCGGGAATGAAACCACGTAAAGGATCGTTACCTCCGTATTAGTACCATTCACCGCCTTTTCGGGAGCAGTAACATGGAGGTATATATTCACTGTTTGATGCGGTTCGATTATCACAAAACTGGGATCAAGAGACGTCTCCCAATCCGAAAGGGTAATGATGGTTGCGTTGATCATCACAGGGAAGTCACTGTCATTCATAACGGTGATGTTGAAGACAGCGGTCTCTCCGGGCGAGATTGTGGCCCGGTCTTGATCCACTGAAACATGTACCCCCCCGATCGAAAAACCTCCCTCTGGATTGAAGAAAAGCCCTGCCGCACCAGGCAAAACAAGCCCGACAGCAAAGACGATAAGGGGAATGGCGAGACCATATTTCAACCATTTCATATCCATCTTTAATGTGAAAGAACTATATAAATTGATTGGTAAAGGTATCTGACATATTGCATTTTTCCAACCATAAGGCGTTTTGCCATAACCCATATAAATAAGAGCTACTCCGCCCTTCCTAAGAATTCCAGGAGGACAACATCATGGAGGTCATTCTTGACGGCAAACATCTAACCATCGAGCAGGTTCACGCCGTGGCCCACGAGGGGGCCAGGGTAAGGATCGCTGAAAGTTCCATCGAAAAGGTCAATACATGCTGGGGCTTCGTGGAGGAAATGATTGCTTCCGGCGAGGCGATCTACGGGGTAACCACGGGCATCGGGGAATTTGCACGCATCCGGGTCTCCCCGGAAATGGGTGCTCAGCTCCAGAAGAACATCGTGTATTCCCATGCCGCGGGTACCGGGGATTTCCAGCCCATCGAGGTTGTCAGAGCTTCAATGGTCCTCAGGATCAACACTTTATGCAAGGGCTACTCCGGTGTCAGGCTGTCCACCATCCAGACCCTAATGGAGATGCTCGATAAAGGCGTCACCCCGCTGGTTCATGAAAAGGGCTCGGTGGGTACTTCGGGTGACCTTTCCCCGCTCTCCGAGGTGGCTCTTGTTGTCATCGGTGAAGGGGAGGCCTATTACAAGGGGGAAAGGATGCCCGGGGAAAAGGCCATGAAGCAGGCCGGGATCGAACCTGTAAAGCTTTCATACAAGGAGGGACTCGGGATCATCAACGGTTCTCAGATGGCAACCGGCCAGAGCGCGCTGATAGTCTACGATGCAGAACGGCTCATGAAGAATGCCCTGATCGCCAGTGCCATGACCATCGACGCCCTCAAGAGCGTTGAGAAGGCCTTTGATGCCCGACTGCACGAGGTACGTCCCTTCTTAGGACAGAATATCGCGGCAGAGGGCCTTCGTATCCTCTACAACGGAAGCGAGATCATGGCGGACAAATCCGGAAAGGTGCAGGATGGGTACAGCCTTCGATGCACCCCTCAGGTTTTAGGACCCAGTCTGGATGCGCTTCAATACGTAAGGAGGCAGATCGAGACAGAGATGAATTCCGCTGCAGATAATCCCCTTTTCTTCCCTGATTCCAGGACGCATCTTGCTGGTGGAAACTTTCACGGGCAGCCCATCGGTATGGCCATGGACTTCCTTGGGATCGCGCTTGCCGAAGTGGCAGACCTTTCCGAGAGGCACATCAATCGCCTGCTCAATCCGGTGCTCAGCGGGCTCCCTGACTTTCTTGTAGAGGGTAAGGGCGTCAACTCGGGCCTCATGGTGGCACAGTACACCGCCGCTGCCCTCGTCAGCGAGAATAAAGTCCTTGCACATCCAGGGGTAGTGGATTCCATCTCTGTATCCGCTGACCAGGAGGATCATGTAAGCATGGCGCCAATCTCGGTACGGAAGTGTCAGGAGATCCTGAAGAACGTCCAGGCGGTCATCGCCATCGAGATGTACGCCGCAGCACAGGCCATGGACTTCAGGAGACCGCACAGACCAGGCAGGGGAACCAGTGCAGCGTACCGGAAGCTCAGGGAGTATGTTCCGTTCCTCGAGAAGGATAGACCACTTTACCCGGACATCAACAAAATCGAAGAGCTTGTTCGTGGGAATGAGGTTTTGGGGACTGTGGAAGCAGAGGTTGGAGAAATAAGGATCAAGAAGTGATGGCATTTTTTACAAAGCCTTGCCACCTTAGTGTTTGCCAAAAAATAAAGCAGCAAATTTCGTTGGAAAGATTTCACCGCGGAGAGTGAGTGCAAACTTGTTTGCGCTCCGGTCGTGGGCGAAGCCCTCGACAAGGCAGAGGATGCGGAGTTTTTTTGTTTTCTCAGCGTCCTCTGCGGTAAATTATATAAAGATGAGAACTTTGAAAAACCCTAAACCACCCACAATAGATTTTCATTTATCTCAATAATAGTTAACTTTATCTAATTGAAACAACTTACCATACACATGAAACAACTTGACTCCTTTTTCATCAAAATGCACTACGATAAA
>DAOVMN010000096.1 GCA_030630685.1 Thermoplasmata archaeon
AACTATGTCCTGGCTCCCTGCTTCGTCCACTCCTTTCTGGATGGTGGCGTATGGGCCTCCTTCGCTCCCATTACCTGTTTCATCGGAGCCGTTATGGTCCACATAGATCGTGTCTCCCAGGGCGTTGAAAGCGACAATTAGCGCAAGAATGGTCATGAGCATTGCCATCGGGACCGCGAGCAGCAGTCTCTGATATGACAAAAAAAAGGTTCGTGTCATGGTCATGGGCTATTAAAAATCATATAAAATAATGTCGATTTTTCCATGAGTCCAGAGGGGACTGCGTTATGGAGTTAGTTGGTTGGGTTTGGGGAAGGTGCGGGAACGGATCGGATGCAGGGTTCTATGGGGATGGAGTTGGGTGATTGGTTCGAGCTTAACAAAACACCACTCCGAGCCCATGCTCTCCACACCCCCAACCCCCCCTCTTCCACTCTCACACCACTCGCTACGTTACAACATACTCCGTTCAGAGACAAGAAATCTTTATTACCATAACCAAAATGCCCCTCCATGGTTCACCAGTGTGATAAACAATACAACCCGGTTGAACTGGAGAAGAGAATCCAGGGATACTGGGATACCAGCGACATCTATCGAAAGGTCAAGAAAGCCCGTGAGGGTGGAGAGGATTATTATTTCGTGGACGGACCCCCCTACACCACAGGCCACATCCACCTGGGAACGGCCTGGAACAAGATCCTGAAGGATGCCCAGCTTCGCTACCTGAGGGCTATGGGCTACAATGTGCGGGATCAGGCTGGGTTCGACATGCACGGCCTCCCCATCGAGGTGAAGGTGGAGCAGACACTTGGGATCAACAACAAAAAAGCGATCGAGGAGCTGGGGATCGACAGATTCGTTATCCAATGCCGGGAATTCGCATTGAAGCACCAGAGGCAGATGGCAGAGCAGTTCAAATCCCTTGGTGTCTGGCTGGACTGGGAGAATCCCTATCTCACGATAATGAACTACTACATCGAGGGGGCGTGGTGGACCCTGAAGCAGGCTTATGAGAAGGGCCTTCTTTATACCGCGGAGCGGGTGCTCTCCTGGTGCCCAAGGTGCGAGACCGCGCTTGCCGAGGCGGAAGTGGAATACCGGGACGAGACAGACCCGAGCATCTATGTGAAGTTCCCCATCGAAGGAAAGGAAGGGGAATACATCGTTATCTGGACCACTACCCCCTGGACACTATTAGCAAATCTGGCAGTGGCAGTCCATCCGGATTTCAATTATGCGCGCATGCGCGTCAGGAAGGATGGTATCGAGGAAGTGCTTTTAGTTCTCGAGGAAAGAGCAGAGGACGTTGTCAGGGAGGGGCGATACCAGGAGATGGATATCCTTGAGAAGATAAGGGGAGAAGAACTGGAAGGTATCAAATATCTCCATCCTCTAAGGGACATCGTGGAGTTCCAGCAGCGTACCGATCTCTACTGGCTTCATCGCGTTGTGCTTGCGGACTATGTCACCAAGGAGAACACAGGCTGCGTGCACACCGCCCCCGGTCATGGTCCGGACGATTTCGAGACAGGGAAGAGGTACGATCTTCCACCCTTCTGCCCTGTGGATGAGGCCGGAAGATACACAGAAGAAGTAAGCAAATACGCTGGACGCCTCACGAAAGAAGCTGATCGGGATATCATCGAGGAGCTGACCTCACGCGGGCTGATGTTGAGCTCAGGCGAGGTAACGCACAGGTATGGTCACTGCTGGAGATGCAAGACCCCCATCACCTACCGTACAACCACCCAGTGGTTCCTCCAGGTCACCCGGGTCAGGGATCGAATGCTCGAGGAGATCGGCAGGATCGAGTGGACCCCGGAATGGGCAGGCTCGGCCCGGTTCAGGGACTGGGTGGAGAATACCAGGGATTGGTGCATCTCACGCCAGCGCTACTGGGGCATCCCAATGCCGGTGTGGAGGTGCGAGAACTGCGGTAGCCTTAGAGTGATAGGGAAAGTGGAGGAACTCAAGGAAGGCGATGGATATGAAGAGGGGATGGACATCCATAGGCCCTGGATCGACAGGGTGAGCTTCAGATGCCCATGCGGCTCCGCCATGTACAGGGTGAAGGATGTCATGGACGTGTGGTTCGACAGCGCGGTGTGCTCATGGGCCCAGCTTCACTATCCAAAGGAGACGGCAGAATTCGAGAGATGGTGGCCCGTACGCTGGATCACCGAGGCCCATGACCAGACAAGGGGATGGTTCTATTCCCAGTTAGGTGCTTCCATTATGGCCTTCGACCGTTCTCCTTACGAGAGAGTGCTCATGCACGGCTGGGCCCTGGATAAAGAAGGGCGGCCCATGTCCAAGAGTGCGGGTAATGTCATCAACCCGGATGAGATATCCGAAAGATATGGAGTAGACTCACTTCGCTTCTACCTGCTAAAGGCCTCTGCCCCCTGGGAGGACCTTTCCTTTTCCATGGAGGGGGTGAGGGTGGCCAACCGCACACTGAATATCCTCTGGAACGTCTATTACTTTGCTACCACCTACATGGCGCTGGATTCCTTTGACCCCAAGGAATGGCCAGGGGAGAAAATGGAATCCCATCTGACCGTGGAGGACAGATGGCTCCTCTCAAGGTTAGAGTCCACAGTCAAGGCCTTCAACAGGGAGTTCCGGGTGCACAATCTTCACAGGGCCTGCAGGGAGGTGGAGGGCTTCATCCTCGAGAACCTGTCACGCTGGTATGTGCGCCTGATAAGGGACCGCACCTGGAGTGAGAACGAGTCGGGGAACAAAAATGCTGCCTACTACACCCTGTACCGCTCCCTGTTTACAGCAATTAGGATGCTCTCCCCCATCACGCCACATCTTTCAGAGGAACTCTACCTCAACCTTGCCGGAGGAAAGGCCTCCCTTTCCCTCGAGGACTGGAGGGAAGCCGACGAGGATCGGATCGATACAGGCTTAGAGGAAGGCATGGGAATCATCCGGGATATCGTGGATTCCCTGGCCTCCATGCGGCAGAGGGCCGGTATCAAGCTCAGGTGGCCCCTTTCCACCCTGGTCGTGGAGAGCACGGGGGAAAAAGTGGGGACCGCTATAAAAGGGATGAGAGATATCCTCCTTTCCCAGGGGAACGTCAAGACCCTTGAGCTTACGGACAAATGGAGCGGGCTCGAAAAAAGTGTGAGCCCAAACTTCTCGGCCATTGGTCCGATATTCAAAAAAGAGGGCAAGCAGGTGGCGGAATACATCCTTAGCCTGAAACCAAGCGAGCTTTTGAGGATGGTGGAAGAAGGTACAGCGGCCTATCATGAAACCCCAATCACTATGGCCATGTTCACCCTCTCAGAAAAGGTTCCAGAGGGATTTATCATGTGCGAGTTCCCGCAGGGTAAGCTCTATCTCGACATTAGGCTTACGCCGAAACTAGAAGCGGAGGCCTACGGAAGGGAGGTCCTTCGCAGGATTCAGGAGATGCGAAAGGAGCTCGACCTGAACGTCGAGGACAGGATCAGCACCACACTCCGCGTTTCTGCGGAGCTTCAGCAGAAAATCCTTGGATGGGTGGAGCACATCGCCACAGAGACCCGTTCCGTTGAGCTGAGCTTCGGGATACCCAAGGGCTACACCAAGGAATGGGAGATCGAAGGCTTTAAGGTAGGGATCGGGATCGGGAAGGCATGAGCATTCTAAGAATGCGATTGCCGGCTAGCACGCAGTGCTGGCAAGGCCTGAAGCACGAAGTGCTGAGCGCCGGTTGAGCCCGAAGGGCTCGATAAGGTTGGATGATACATGAGGCCCAAAGTGTTCATAACCCGCAGGCTCCCGGAAGAGGGCCTGAAGATACTCGATGATGCCGGAATCGAATACAATATTTTTCCACATTCCGAGACACCTCCGACAAGGCAGGACATCATCAATGGGGTGAAGGGGTGCGATGGCCTGATCTCCCTGCTTTCCGACACCATCGGTAAAGAGGTGCTTCGTTCCTCCGAACGCCTGAGGGTCGTGAGCCAGTATGCGGTCGGGTACAACAATATCGATATCAGGGAAGCGAAGCGCCTTGGGATCACAGTCACCAACACCCCGGGAGTGCTTACCGAGACTACAGCGGACCTTACGTTTGGGTTGATGCTTGCCTCGGCCAGGAGGATCGTCGAATCCGACAAATACACGCGGGCTGGCAGGTTCAAGGGCTGGGCACCACTTCTGCATCTCGGAGAGGATGTTCATGGAAAGACGCTGGGCATTGTTGGAGCGGGAAGGATAGGCTCCGCTGTGGCCAGAAGGGCGGTAGGCTTCGGGATGGCTATCCTCTACTACAACCGCAGCCGGAACATAGAATTCGAGAAGGGGACAGGAGCAAGGTACGTTTCCTTTGATGAGCTCCTCGAGAGATCGGATTTTGTCACCATCCACACCCCGTTAACCCCTGAGACCGAGGGAATGTTCGGTGCAAAGGAATTCCAGAAAATGAAAAAGACTGCCATCTTCATCAACACCGCTCGTGGAAAATGCATGGACGAGAAGGCACTTATCGAGGCACTCAGGTCCGGCGAGATACGGGCGGCAGGACTGGACGTCTACGAGAACGAGCCAGAGATAATCAGGGGATTGGCAGAACTGGACAATGTGGTGATGGTGGCACATATCGGCTCAGCATCAAGGGAGACCCGGATAAAGATGGCTGTGATAGCTGTTAGGAATCTGGTGGCATTCTTCGAGGGGAGGGAACCGGAGTTCAGGGTGTGCTGAACAGGGGTTTATCTCTTCCGGGGTTGGTCTATGTTCCAAGATGAGTCCCAAAAATTCCCTTAGCCCGACCACCAAAATGGTTATAAAATACATTCAATTTTCTGTTGGCGAAATGGTCGTGAAAACCATGAAACAAAAAACCAAAGGATTAAAACTCCTGATCGCCTTTCTCATAGCCGCAGCAGCATTGATCGTAGTGCTGGAACTTGGGACCCCTCCGGCAGCAGGGGAAACGATCACAGTAGACGATACCCCAGGAACAGGTGCTGACTTCGATTCCATTCAGGATGCTGTGGACGCAGCAGATGAGGGGGATACTGTTCAGGTAATGGCGGGGGAGTACCCGGAAAGCATTGTTTTGGATAAGAAGTTGATTCTTCAGGGAGCAAAGGAAGGTCACTCCACGATCCGTGGGAAAGCAGGCAAGGACGCAATTGTGGTGAATCCCGACCATGTGACAATTACTGATTTCCGGATAATCGGGGAAGGGCAAGCCAGGAATGGGATCTGGTTGGAGAGCTCCCGAAACATTCTCATGAATTTCACGATAACAAACATGCGGGAGAATGGTCTCTACCTCCACCAATCCGATGTAAATACCATCACAAATCTCACCATCACCTCATGTGGGAACGGTATCATTTTCCAGGATTCCAGTTGCAGCGATATAGCCAATGTCACATGCAGTGGGAATGAGCATGGGATCTACCTCAACGATTCAACGGTAAACTCGTTCGAGAATATCCTCTGCACGAACAACAACCAATCAGGTGTTCTCTTTGTTGGAACTGCAAATGTCAATTCTTTTGTCAACCTTACCTGCACGCATAATTACAATGGAATCATGTTGGGACACCCTGATCTTCCGGGTGGTCCCGTTGGTAACTCAATATCTTTCTCCAACTGCTCGGACAACGAATGGTGTGGAATCCAGATAGATGGCACGTTGTACAATTTCATCCTGCGCAGCAACATCAGCAACAACACCATCGGGGTCTCCCTCAGAGCCTATTCCAAATCCCATACCATAAAATATTGCAACATCTACGGAAATTCGCAGGAGGGAATCAATGCCACCGGTCTTGTATATCCTCCCTATGTTGCGGTCAATAATTATTGGGGATCACCAACAGGTCCCTACCACCCAGAGCTCAATCCAAATGGTTCCGGGGATACCATAACCGACAAGGTAACATTCGATCCCTGGCTCACGTCCATGATCGATATCGAGGAAAGGGCACCTCCTACCCAACCAACTAATCTTACGATCCATGGAGCTGCTGCATATGATGAAAGCACCGGGGTGTATTTTGTGGAAAAATACGGGAATTATACCATTTCGGTAAATGCACCCTCCTCTACCCAGGACCCTGGTATCGCGTACGTGGAATTCAGGGAGTGCAATTCAGCCTGGGGTTCCATCCAGTACATCAATTGCCGACAATGGAATATGATCGGGAGGGACGAGGATACCACCGATGGTAATTATTCCATCGATTGGACCGTATATGATTCCGCAGTGAATTTCCATCGTCCCATACGGGCCGAAGCCTATGACATGCTTGGAAATGTAGCATACTCGGAAACGATAATCTATCAAATCCCGGATGGTCTGTGGGACCTCACCATCACCAATGTCACCTTCTCCAATCCCTCTCCAAACTCGAATGAAGCTATCGAAATTACAGTTACTGTTCATCAAGAGACGATCATTGAAGGAAATTATGAGAATGTAATTCTAGAGGTAAATTACCTTCATAAATGGGGTTTCTTTGAATTTATTGGAAAGATCGAATTTGGGACCATATCATCGGAAGTGGATATTTTCCCTGATGATCCATTGCTCGGTCCCGGGGATGCAGTAGGTACTCTGCAATGGATCACACCGAAGCTTTCTCATGGGGAATTGAAGGATATCATCCTCCATCTTGCGGTAGATCCAGATGGACATGTCAAGGAAGTGTGTAAGTCGAATAATTATAATGACACAATCATCCAGATAATATCCTATTCGACAGCTCCTCCGATTATTACTTCTGTAAATATCATTGATGACAACGAGGAAATTACTTTAGAGGTCACGTGCGAGAGCAACGTAATGTTGGAATATGTTGAGTACAGGATTGCTGGAAAGAAGGAATGGACTGAATTGGACTATGACTACTTTAATCATTGGTACGTTGAGCTAACCGATACCCAGCTTGAGCCGGGAACCTACACCATGGAAATCCGTGCCTACGATGGGAAATATTACTCGGATACCCTGTTCTACACCATCGAGGTAGAAAATGAGAAAGATGGGTATTTTGATTTCAACCAACTCCTGGTCCTATCCATTGGCATAGTAGCCGTGGTGGTTCTGGCAGGATTGGTAGTGGCAATGAAAGGAAAACCTAAAAAGGAGGAGAAAACCAGGGCGGATCAGACGCATGATGTGGTCCCCTCCCAGGCTGCTCCTCCCGCCCAGCCGTTGCAGCAGCCCTTGCAATCCCAGTCGGCATCGCCATGGTCGCAGCCGCTCCAACAAACTCAACCGGCTCAACCTTATGCACAGGCACCCCCGCCCCCCTCGGGCCCCCCTGCACAAGGGGGCCTATCCTGGATATGTCCCACGTGCGGAACAAGAGTGGACGGGAAGTACGTCTTCTGCACTGATTGTGGGCACAAGAGAGGAAACTGAATCGAATGTGGGTCAGAATATTTACTGTCAGGTTCGTCTTGGATATCCAAAGGGAATGAATGTCAACCAACCCCACAAACAACGAAATGGACTCCGACGGAGCCAAGAACAATGAGGGTGCATTCCAGATTTATTGGTATTTTCCAGCAGAGCAATTTCGTATCGTCCTTTGCTGCTTGAATTCTGCACGCGGATGACACGGATTTGGCGGATTCCCGCAGATTTTTCATTGATCCGTGTTTATCCGTGTGATCCGCGTCATCCGCGTTCT
>DAOVMN010000276.1 GCA_030630685.1 Thermoplasmata archaeon
AGATCGGTATCGATGCGGTACCCCTTTCAAGGCCCTGCTGCGGTTTCCCGGTTTTCAGGGCGGGATTCATTGAGGACGCGAGGGCCATTGCCGAGGAATTCTATGCAGAGGTAAAGAAGAAAAAGATAAGTACCATCATCCTCTCATGTCCTGGCTGTGCATCCATGCTTAGGAATGAATACCCCGAACTGATCGGGAAAAAAATAAAGGCCCTTCACATCACCGAGGTTCTGGCAAGACACATCAAAAAGCTCGATCTGTCAAAAGAGCATTCGAAAGTCGCATACCACGACCCCTGCAATCTGGCACGGGGACTGGATGTGGTGGAGGAGCCAAGGAAGGTTCTCATTGCCAAAGGTCATGATATGAAGGAGTTCGATACAAGCAAAAGGGAGACATCATGCTGCGGTGGCGGAGGGGAGTTTGCAAGGAACTATCCCGACCTGTCCATCTCTGTAGCAAGGAGGCGGATCGAGGCAGCATTGGAGCTTGGTGTGGAAAAGATTATCACTTCATGCCCAATGTGCGAGAGGATGCTGGGAGAGGCCAGTAATGGGGAGATAGAGGTGGTGGATATTGTGGAGATTGTTTTTTAGACGATGCTTTATATTTGTTTGGATGAATGAGGAATGGAGGGCTGCCACCTACTTATGGATATTATCAGATGCACCCCACAAAATTTTAATAGGAATGCGGATTGCTGTGGCTTCTGACCCATCGGGCCGATAGATCAGCTCGGAAGATCGCCTCCTTGGCATGGAGGAGGCCTCGGGTTCAAATCCCGATCGGTCCACTCCTGAAAGCGGGGTGGGGTAGCCAGGATATCCCGGCGGGCTCATAACCCGCAGATCAGTGGTTCGAATCCACTCCCCGCTACTCAGTGTCATCGAGCCGAAGGCGAATTAATCCACTTTTACCTCCGACCGGCTACTTCCTCGTAGATTCTGATCATATTCTTGGCATAGTTGCCCCAGGAGAGGTTCATCTCCACGATAGCCTTTTTTCCCTCCCTTCCCATCCTTCTACCGAGTTCCGAGTCTGTTAGGATTCGGGATAATGCGTCCTTTATTGCTTCCACATCAGAGGGCGGGATGAGTATGCCGGTTTTCCCATCCTGCACAAGCTCAGGAATCCCGGAAACAGATGTTGCCACCACCGGCTTTCCACATGCCATTGCCTCCAGCACGACATTTGGCCTGCCTTCTGCAAGACTCGGCAGGATCAGGACATCCATGGCGTTCTCATAGAACGGCATCTGGTCGTGTGGGATAGTACCTTTGAGCATAACATCACCCTCGAGATGATATTTCCGGAGCTTCTCCTCCAGTTCATGGCGCATACCACCCTCACCAAGGAGGACAAAGAGGGCGTTGTACTCCCTCACAAGCTTTGGAACAGCCTCGATAAGATGCTGCACCCCCTTCCTTGGACGGAGATAACCCGCGAAGAGCACGATTGGTCTATCCTCGGGCAGACCCAAGGCACTTCTTGCCTCTGACTTCTCCATGGGATAGAATCTGTCCAGATTGACCCCGTTG
Source organism: Thermoplasmata archaeon (assembly GCA_030630685.1). Classification (GTDB taxonomy): domain Archaea; phylum Thermoplasmatota; class DAOVMN01; order DAOVMN01; family DAOVMN01; genus DAOVMN01. The sequence goes on from DAOVMN010000276.1 coordinate 1,539, forward strand.
GGCACCACCTCGATCTTTTCCTCCGGTACGCCAAGAGTGATGTATTCGTTCCTTGTGTCATGGGACACCGCCACGATCCTGTCGGCCTTCTCAAGGGTCTCCATGTGCATCTTCCTGATCGACGGGTATGCCTTCCCCGTGGCATAGATGTATCCGCCTCTTTCATGCACAACTAAAGGGACTCCCCACCGTTCTTTCACCTTAAGCATACCGTAACCGTCAGGATATGGAAAATGGGCATGGATCACATCGGTTTTCTTGATATTATCCAGGATATATTCCCCTGCATGGAATCCATAGGAGGGGCCTGCAAATCGATAAAGGAAGCGCTTGGGCACAGGATAGATGTACCTCGGATGATGGATGGTGTAGTCCCTCTCCTCGATTATAGGTATCTTTGAGAAGTGGTAGTTTGGAAATCCCTTGATCGGTATGGCCTTTGCTCTTGGGGACACCACGACCACATCTACCCCAGCCCTGTAAACCGCATCGATCGCCTGTTTTACAAAGATTCCTCGATTAGGGTAAAAGGCGTCTGGAAAATCCTGGCTCACCTCTAAGGAACGCATGAGGCAGGAAATGAAGGAGGGAGCTTATTATTATTCCGTAGGTGAGAATCGTCAGACAGAAATCTTATTAAGGCGGGAGGGCACTTCTCTCTAATAGTGATAAGAATGGTCCTCACTATACTAAGAATCGAGGTGGGCAATCCTGCCAAGCCAGAGGCAGCCGTACCCATTGAGTTCCTGATAGACTCGGGGGCTGTCTACTCTGTGGTGCCTACAACCATCCTTGAGAATCTGGGGATCAAGCCAATAGGGGAGCAGGAGTTCAGGTTGGCCAATGGAGATAGGATCGTCCGGAAGAAGGGAATTGCATTTTTCAGGTATGGAGACCATGTGGGCGGAGCCGATGTTATCTTTGGGGAAAAGGATGATGCTGTCCTGCTGGGAGCCTTCACACTCGAGGCTCTGGGACTGGTCCTCGATCCGTTAAAGCGGGAATTGAGGCCCCTTCCCATGGTGCTTTGATGTCTCAGAACGGACTCCCCTCGTGGCAGGGCTCGTAGGGGTTGAATGCCGGGTCGCCGAAGTGCTGGTACTGCCATGTTGTGGTCCTGTCCACACCGCCGCCGTATCCGTTGTTGATCAGGTCGTTCTTTGCGTGCATGTACGCCACCCCTGAATCGTAATCGTTATCGATCATGAACCTGATATAGAGATAGCACAGCCCAGGTGCGGCGATGGGCTGGTAGGGATAGGTCTGCACGAACGACCCAAAAGCGGTTCGCGTGGGGGCGAGGTAGACATTCATCCCCTTCTCCATCATGGTGTAGGTGACACTGGTATTCTTGTTCACATTGTCGATTCTCCCAAGGGAGCAGGATACCCCGAATGTTATGCCCGGGTGCATGTCGGGCAGGTGTTCGCTCCCCCAGGTCACGGTACCGGTGGGAGAGCCGTGGTCTGCGTTGATGATGAAGTAGTTGGTCATGGAAAGATCGACCATCATAGCTGTCGTTCCCAACCCTGCATGGGCCTTGTCGGAGTCATCCTGTGTATTGAACCTCCCGAGGGCCCAGAGGTACTCCCTGCAGTGATTCTCGGAATCCTCCGCAAACTCGGCGAGCCAGCCCATGTAGATCATAGCGTTGTTGTTCCAGTGAAGCGGGTCCAGCATGCGCATGGGGGGAGTCCCGAGCTCTATGGCCAGATAGTCCTGGTAGTTCACCACACGGTCCGCGTAATAACTGAGGTCGTGCAGTTCTTTGGCAACGATTCTGCCGATGGAGATCTCTATGGTGTATTTGTTGCCGTCAAGGTCCGCATAGCTGTTGTCTGATGGCGTGCCGCCCTCGTTGATCATGGGAAGGGATTTGTGGTCGCCCACGATGGCAATATGTTTTGCTGGCATCCCGCTCTCATTTAATGCATTTATGGCATTGTGTATCTTTGTGTTCATCTCGTTGGCGGATGCGCGGCACGGTACGATGAGGCCGTTGTGGTGCGAGGCGAATACCCCTGCAAAGCATGAAAGATAACCAGTGTTGCTGATACCCGGCATGTCGTCCGGATTGACCACTGTGATATAATCCAGCATTATTCCTTTGAACTGCGCAGCACCGATGGCCTCGGGCACGATGTCGTCCTCTGTAAAGACGGTCACACCCTTATCGTTGTAGGGGGTGATTCCCAAGGTGATTATCTGGGTGGCATAGATGGTCTCTATTTTCCAG
>DAOVMN010000111.1 GCA_030630685.1 Thermoplasmata archaeon
CCATAAAACAAATCGAGAACATGGGTCATGAAATAGGGTATCATTATGAGGTTATTGATAAGGCCAAGGGAGATGTATCTGCAGCTATTAAGATTTTTGAAAAGGAACTGAATGAATTGAGAGAGTTAGCCGAGATAAAAACAATAGCCTCTCATGGCAATCCATTAACAAGATGGAAAAATTACGATCTGTGGGAAGATTATGATTTTGGAGGCTATAAAATTCTGGGTGAAGCCTATCTCTCCATCGATTACAGCAATGTGACATGTTTTACAGATCTAAACCGTAAATGGATAGGAGAAAGATACTCATTAGACGACTATGAGAACACAAGAGTGGTTATTGAGATTAAGAGCACAGTGGATTTGATTGATCATATAGTGAATGATAAATTTGATCAGATTTGTATATTGGCTCACCCAAACCGCTGGAATGATGATCTTGTAGATTGGACGAGGGAGCTGATTTTTCAAAACATTAAGACTATTGGGAAAAATATCTTGAAAATATATCGCAGCAGAAATCAGAAATAGCCTGACAGCATAAAATATTTCTGTGAGGATTCAGCAGCCAGGAATCTGAAAGCACAAAACCAATCGGAGGCGTTTCATGCTTTACGAGCTCGAGGGAAAAACCGGTTATCGGAAAGGGAAGCTACATCTGGCCATCCGCCGGCATCATCGGTGATGTGCGCCTTGGCAAGAACCGCTACATCGGCCCGGGTGCCCGGCTCCGCGGGGACTACGGCACCATTGTGATCGGCCCGCACAGTGCGGTGGAGGATAACTGTGTCATCCATGCCAGACCCGGAGAGAGGACGGAAATTGGTGCACATGTCGCCATCGGCGAAGGAGCAGTGGTGAGGAGCAAACAGGAGATCCCGGATGACGGGATTACGTTGTGAGCGAAAAAAAAGTAGCCCCGACCAGATTCGAACTGGTGCCTAGAGATCCAGAGTCTCTTATGCTAACCGCTACACTACGGGGCCATGCATGTTGCACAAATGAGCTTTGAATCCCGTATTTATTTCTTATGGACTGAAGAACTGGCAGTCCTGCTATCGCTCATCCGTCTCATCGTAATCATCTTCTTTACCCCCTTCCTTATCGTATTCCTCCTCGTCGTGGTACTCCTCTTCAGAGGATTCCTCCTCCCCCTCTTCGCCTTCTTTCTCTATATCATAATCATCTTCTTTACCCTCTTCCTTATCATAATCATCTTCTTTACCCTCTTCCTTATCATAATCCTCTTCTTTACCCTCTTCCTTGTCATAATCATCTTCTTTACCCTCTTCCTTATTGTATTCCTTTTCCCCCTCTTCGCCTTCTTTCTCTACATCGTAATCCTCTTCGCTTTTCCCTCCCTTATCCTCTTTCCCGTATCCCTCTCCTTCCCTCGCTTTTTCTTCGATGCCCTCTTTTAGGGAGGGCTGTGGGGTGGCTTCCTCCGGGGTTTGGCCGGGTGAGTCAGTACCCCAATCCGGAGCGGCTGCTTCGGGTAACGGCAGCTTACGCCCTCTTGCATCGATCCTGTAGCTCAGTGTGAGCTCTGTGTTCTCTCTTTCATCAATGACCGGCATCAGGGTCGGCGGTCCATCCCGGGTCCCCTCGAAGCTGTACATCTGGTAGCCTAACATCTCGATCTTCTCCTCGATCCTTCGGAGGTAGCCGGGATGCCAGTAACCATAGAAAATGGTGGCAATAAAGATCGTGGGGAATACATAGAGAAGGATGGTAAATGCGTCCATGAACGCATTGGCAACTCCGGCCTTGTTGATCGCCACATTGGCAAAGGAGGCAAGTGCACCGACCCCGCCAACAGCGCGGAACATCCTCTTGAATATGAGTCCGAATGGCTCGAGCACCCTGCCCTGGGTGTCGTATCGCATGAGCGAGGAATCCATTATCAGGCGTATGGGAATGGAGATGAAGGTGGCCAGCGGGGGAATGAGGAACATGAAGATGTAGATGAGCCACCAGCTCCCGCCCTCCGTTCTCACCACCGCCTCGCCCGAGGGTGTGACTGCATCCGCAATGTAGGAGAGAACGAAGAACACCACAAGCGTCGGAAAGAAGCACCATTCCACTGCCATGTATAGGTGGTCCAGAACCGAATGGGTCTCGGCCTGGGGGGACCTCACAAGGCACAGGGAATCGGATCTCCCTTTCAGGAGATGGAAGACGGATTTGAAGGCCTCCACCGTGTAGATGGCCGTGAACCTCCAGACCACTGCGGTGGCGATGCCCACTCCGGTGGTGAGGACCAGGATGATGATGAACACATGCTGGTCAAGGGTCTCGAAGTGATAGAGATAGGCAAGAAAGATTCCCAGGAGGGCAAGGGCGTGCAGGATGTCCCAGTGAAGCCTTCTCTTACTCTCTCCCGCGGGCCTCTCGCCTGTTGTGTCGGAGTGCTCCTTGCCAGTGGGTCTGCTGCCGTGCGCCGGGTGCTTCATACTCCATCATTGTTGAATGGGTTTAATAAAAGTATCTGTGGTTCAAGTAGTTCCAAAAAAATGAATTCCAAATGAGAGATTCCCTCAGATAATTCCCTACCACCGCCCGGGGGGACCCGGCACTCGAAAACCTGCCCCGCGCATTAGGGAGGCACCTGGGTTTCTACACAGAGGGCCTTTATAAATGGGCATATATCTGTTTGATTGATCGAATGCATGGGGCCCCCTCCTTTCCTGAATGTATGAGGAGAACCTCAAATATTCTACTGTTCGGAAGTAGGGCTATTCGGAACTACTGGGTTCAAGGAAAGCGCGGGAGATCGAGATCCTCAATAGCACCAAAGCCCCGCATTCGGAACCATTATAACCAGCGAACCATTCCCGGGTCTCATGCCCGAGGATAACCTCAAGCTCAATGTCGGCTGCGGGATCGTTTACAGACCTAATTACATCAACATCGATGGCCTCGAGGATTCGGCTGCGGACCTTAAAGCAGATGCACTCGCACTCCCTTTTGCTCCCGGGACGGTGTCCCTCATCGAGGCCCACCATCTACTCGAACATTTCGATCTCGCCCACTGCCGATACGTGCTTGCCCACTGGTTCCGCCTGCTCAGGCCAGGTGGAAGGCTTATCATTGAAACCCCGGATATCGAGAGGGCCTTCGCAGAATTCCTTAAGGCCAATAAAAGCAGGAAGAGGGCACTGCTCCAGTGGATCTACGGCATCGAAAGCACCGGAATGGGGCACAGGACAGGCTTTACTTTTGAGCTGCTCAAAAATACGCTTGAAGAATGCGGTTTCACAGATGTAAGGAGGAGAAAGCAGCAAACACATCGGTACGAATCCGGCCTTAGGGTGGAATGCCGTAAACCGCTTGAAGGTTGGGAGAGATTCGAATTCTTTGCCTGGTTCAGGACCAGGATTCTCAAGGAACTGGGACCAGCCCGGGATTCCATGGAGCTTATACCCCTCGAAAGCCACTGCATGGATAGAGTTAGCAGGATGTTCTTTTCCGGGAAGGACCCGCTTGAGATCCTTGCACTAACCAGCGTCTGCAATCCCGAACTCTCCCGCATATTCCTTGAAACCGCCAGCACAACGGGGTTTGTTCCTTTATTCCCGACATTCGATAATGAGAAAAAGGCCCATGATATCTTGCGGCTCATCGGCCGCCTAATAAAAATGGAGTTCCACCGCCGGCTCTTTACTTTATGGGAAATATCCAGAAAATTACCAGGTAGTTTCCCGGAAGATTTCGAGAGATTCCAGAGAGACAAAGAATCGCTGATATTACGACTTCTGAGGGCTTGTGGTGATGAGGGTACCGCTCCCGATAAAGCACTGGAATACATCGATCGGCAACCCCCTGCGGATATCGATTTTTTCCATGCGCATTCGGTCCGCTTCCATGCGAGAAAACTCCTCAACAGGGGCATCAAGGAATTCCATAAAGGGAATCTCGAGCAGGCATCCGAGGATCTTCGGAGATCTGCCTCACTCGACCCGGACAACTATCTTACGCACTGGAACCTTGCCCGGGTGGGGGCTGCCATGAAAAGGGATCTCCGGGACGCAGAGGCAAACTCAAGAACCGCATTGAAGCTCGCTGGGATGACTGGGGAAAGGGGGGCTGTCTTGATGCTGAAAAGAGAATTGAAAAATCTGGAAAACTCTGGAATCCAGGCTTTCCCCTTCAAACCGGTCTCAGAATTCACAATCACCTATTTTCCGATGCACCCTCCCTTTCTAAAGGCAAGCACTCCCGGTACTCACGATTAAATCGTCAACCCTCGAACAACCGACCTTCCCCGCCCTGCTCAACGAAAAGATATTTAACCTATTTCATGTAGCTGTGCATGTGATACCATGGGAATAAATCTCGACCTTTCACGGTTCAGGCACGGTACAGAATTGCTCAAACGAGGCTTCGCCAAGATGCAGAAGGGCGGAGTCATCATGGATGTGACCGATGCCGAACAGGCCATCATCGCAGAGGAAGCAGGTGCTGTTGCGGTTATGGCCCTTGAGCGGGTCCCGGCGGACATACGGTCCCAGGGCGGTGTGGCCAGAATGTCGGACCCAAAGAAGATCAAGGGGATCATCGAAGCAGTCACCATACCTGTAATGGCGAAGGCCAGGATCGGTCATTTTGTTGAGGCGCAGATCCTCGAGGCCCTTGGAGTGGACATGGTAGATGAGTCCGAGGTGCTCACCCCTGCCGACCCATTCTATCACATTCACAAGAAAGATTTCATTATCCCATTCGTGTGCGGTGCCAGGGACCTTGGGGAGGCCTTGCGGCGGATCCACGAGGGTGCGGCCATGATCCGGACCAAGGGAGAAGCAGGCACAGGGAACGTGGTGGAGGCAGTCCGACACCAGCGCCAGATCGTCAGGCAGACCCGCGAGCTCAGGGAACTGGATGACGAGGAACTCTTTTCCGTGGCACGAAAGATCGAGGCCCCATTCGAACTGGTAAAGGAGGTTGCAGGGCTTCAGAGGCTTCCTGTGGTGAACTTTGCAGCCGGGGGACTCGCCACACCCGCGGATGCCGCCCTTATGATGCAGCTTGGCGTGGACGGGGTGTTCGTTGGCAGCGGGATCTTCAAGTCGGATGACCCGGCACCCAGGGCCAAGGCCATTGTCGAGGCGGTCTATCACTACGATGAGCCGGAAGTACTGGCTGAGATATCCACAGGTCTTGGAACGGCTATGAAGGGCATCGAGATATCGGATATCCCTGAGGAACAGATGCTTCAGGTCAGGGGCTGGTAGGGGAGGGTTGAGAATGGGAAGAAGGCGAAACGCATACTGGGATGATAAAAATAATAGAGTAAAAGCCATTAAAGAGCTTGTGAAATCGGCTGACAAGCCATTGAGAAAGATCACGAAGAGGGATTTCTTTGACCGCAAGCTGGGAACGCTTCTGAATATCTATAAAGGATCACCAAAAAGGGCGCTGATAGATGCTGGTTTCGACCCCGGTCCCCTCAAGCACCCGAAGGGCTACTGGAACATTAAAGAACACAGGATCGAGGCCATTCACAAGATGCTTGAGATAACTGGAAAGGAACCCACGAAACTAAGGAAGCTGGATTTCATTAGTACCGGTTACAGCCTGTTAGTGAAGAACCGTACCATGGAGGAACTTCTTTCAGAGGCGGGTCTGCCATTCATTAGATACCAGAGGAATCCCGGGTACTGGAAGAACAAGGAGAATCGTATTCGTGAGGTGAGGGCGTTGGTGGAAAAGTTGGACAAGGACCCCAGTAGTATCACAAAGAACGATTTCACAGAGCACGGACTATCCACCGTACTAAATACCCACCGGGGTTCCCTTCGGGCCATTATGAAGGAAGCAGGTTATCACGTGGTAAAAAAGAAACCACCAAAATACTGGAACATCAAAGAGAACCGGGTCAATGCAATTAGGAATCTCGTTCGGAAGCTGAATAAGAAACCAAGCGATATCAGAAGGGATGATTTTGTAAAGGCAGGTCTCCAGAGTCTACTCCTAAAATACCGGGATGAAGTTGCAGCGGAGTATGAGAAAGGAGATATCATTACCTATGACAAGGGGTATCTACTGAAGTACAGGACCAAGTTGGAGAGAGCGCTGGCCGAGGCTGGACTGATCGGGAAATAACCTCGGTTCGGGTACATCGCAATCCCTCTCGGTAATATAAATGCCGGGAACGGGGTGAAGTTAGTGTCTTTATAATCTCATTTCCGTGTGATCTTCTGAACTGCTCCTTCAATTTTGTCGTACATAACGCTTCACCATTATCTCATATGCTTCTCGTGCCACTCCTCCCTCCATCATAAGGTCCAGGAGGAGCTGCGGAGCAGAGACGATCCACAACCCCCGGACCCTCTTCTTTTTGTAAAAAACATGCGAATCTGAAATCAATAATCTGATGTTTCCTTTCCCAACAAGTCCTCCTTTCGATATTGCCTGCTTCCATACATTCAGATCTTTCTGGTGGACATAAATATCCGTCCGGGTGGGAAACAGGTAATTATTCGTAAGGTTTTCAGCCCGATACGTCGTAAGAGCAAATTCACATTTGATATCTCTCAGAATTTGATCAGGATCATGATGAAAGAATTCCAGACGCATCGGCTTCCTCGTTATTTTGGCCCAGTAGGTTAAAAGCTCATGGATATCGAGAACCTTTGTACCTTCCACAAGCTCCAGTTGTTTCAGCTTGACGAGATATTCCATGGTCCAGCTAATAGAACATTGGGCTTCTTTCGCTACCCGATATTTTGTGAGGGTTCCATCCGGTGTATTAAGGAGCACTCGTATGATCCGCTCGCGATTCACTCCGCGCATACTATATCGGTTACAGACCTTATCTATATACTTTACCGATATATCGGTTAAAGAGTTGACTTATATAGCTAACCGATAGGTTTTTCCCATTCAAATTGTTATTTTTATATGATATCCCAAAAAAGATACCATTGACAAATAAAAGAAAAGGTGCCGGGGACGGGATTCGAACCGGCCCTTTTTACAAAAGCGCCGGCGGAAAACAACCACCTTCGGTGGTTAAGCTCCCTTCGGTCGCAGCCTTTCCCGCCTTGTTCCAAAGCCTCCAGGGAAAACCGAGGAGCTATAAATCCTCCACATTAATGTACCACACTCACTTCGTTCGTTCGGTCCCACTCGCTTCGCTCGGAGATTTTACAAATCTCCAGTAAATGAGCCA
>DAOVMN010000002.1 GCA_030630685.1 Thermoplasmata archaeon
AACTGATGATGATACGGGAGGCTCAATTGATGACTCAGAGATTGAGAACCTGAACAGCTCTCACAACCACAGGCAGCGGCACCTTGACAGCCTCCCTCGGCGGTGGGGGTCCCCCCCCGATTGTCTCCGGTTTGGTTAAATTTGGCCTACAAGGGCCGTATCTATCACTCGGTATCCAAAAATCCCCTGGTTTTTGGGGAGGAAAAACTATTTATATTGTTTATATTGTGCCTTATAAGGTGAGGACCATGACCAAGATTACCGTCGTGAACATTGTGGGAACCGCAAGCCTTGGAAACGTTTTTGATCTGAACAAGATCACCATGAGCCTTGATGGTGCCGAATACGAGCCTGAGCAGTTTCCTGGACTCATTTACAGAATAAAGGAGCCAAAGGCCGCCTTCCTTATTTTCAAGAGCGGAAAGGTGGTTTGCACCGGAACCACCAGTGAAAAGGACGCTCAGAGGGCTGTCAACACTGCCGCAAAGAGGCTTCGGGAGATAGATGTGGAGGCCTTTGACAAACCCGTGATTAATATCGTGAACATCGTGGCCTCCGCGGACCTCGGCGCAGAGCTGAACCTGAATCAGGTGGCAATGCATCTTGGACTTGAGAACATCGAATACGAGCCAGAGCAGTTCCCCGGGATGGTGTACAGGGTTAAGACTCCAAAGGTCGTAATACTCCTATTCAGCACAGGAAAGATCATCTGCACAGGGGCACGGGTGCTCCCGGATGTAGCCAAGGCCGTGGACATCCTGAAGAAAGAACTGGCGAGCGGGGATTTCCTCTAAGAGCCTGGAGTGTGAGATCAATGGGTTTTGAGGATCTGACCGAGATCGACCGCAAGGTCTATGAATACATCAAGGAGCACGATTTCGAGAACTACCCGTGGAACACCGAGCAGGCGGCGGAATACCTGGATATCCCGGAGGACGAGATCTACGAGGCGCTCTCCAATCTGGCCAAGCACATCAGGGACAACATCTGGATCCATTACAAGGACGGGCACATCCGGGTATCTGCAGACTAGTCCTTCCTTCTTTCCCTCTTTCGTATCCTTTCCGGGTTCATCCTTCTTTCTCTTGCTGCATTAACGCAGCCCTGAGTGTATTCTCCATGAGCATGGCGACTGTCATTGGTCCAACCCCGCCGGGCACCGGGGTGATAAGTGAGGCCTTCTCCTTCACCTCATCGAATTTTACATCACCGCAGAGCCTGCCTTCAACCCTGTTCATGGAAACGTCCACCACCACTACGCCCTCCTTCACCATCTCCGGACCGATAAGCCCGGGCACTCCTGCGGCGGTTATCAGGATGTCCGCTCGTGTCGTGTGGTCCCGAAAATCCCGGGTGTAAACATGACAAACGCTTACAGTGGCATTCCGGTTGAGCAGCATCAGGGTTAAGGGCTTACCCACGACATTGCTGTGATTCACCACCACCACCTCTTTCCCCTGAAGCTCGATTCCCTCGTGCTCGAGCATGTGCATGATGCCCAACGGAGTGCACGGGGCAAGCCCTTTCTCTCCGATGAGGAGCTTTCCGTAGTTCATGGGATGGAAGCCGTCCACGTCCTTCTCGGGTGAGATGCTTTCCATGATTATCCGTGAATCGATTGTCCGGGGAAGAGGAAGCTGAACAAGGATGCCGTCCACTTCCGGGTTGTTGTTGAGATCGGTTAGTTTTTTGATGATTTTCCCCGTTGTTGCGGAATCGTAGGGGTATCTTTTGAGGAGTATTCCCACCTTATCCGCAGCTTTCTTCTTCTGTCGAATGTAGACCTCGGAAGCATCGTTGCGGCCTACTGATACCACGGCAAGGGTGGGGGTGAGGCCGAGTTCCTGGATGCGCTGTCTGATCTCTTTCCTGATTTCTCTGGCAATCGTTTTCCCGTCAATGATCTGACCCATGCTTCTCCCTTTCGGTATTATCCTATTAAATGTTACGAGAGTATCAAAGTTTTTTCTCCAGGCTTCGGAAACAGTACGGGTCGTTGTGCAGGTGTCCGGAGATGTTCAGTGACATGGAGGCACATCCACCCATGCATTTTTCCCCGAATTTGCACCTCGCACAGTTCTCTCCGAGGTCATCCACGGAGAAGCCACGGTTGTAAATGAATCTATTTGGATCGTTCCAGATATTCCTGAGTTTTTCGTCCCGTACATTCCCCTCGATATAGCGGTCGTTGCCCATGGCAAGGCAGCCAACGATGCCGCCGTTGCTCGTGATTCCGATGCTGCTTATTCCCGCGGTGCATCCCTTCCAGCCCTGGGAACCTGGTAGGACCTTTGAGAAATAGCCGAAGCAGTGGGCGCCTATCACTGGCAGGTCCATGAAACGATTCTTGAGGCGCTGGGCAGCGATGAACATCCCTATGGAATAGTATTCCTCTGGTGTAATCATCTGCTCTCTCCTGAAATTCCCGAAGGGCACTGCAACCTGTATCTGCCAGTTTGCCCCGCTCTTCAGGATACGATCCTTCATCTCTGGAAGTTCATGAAAATTGAGTCTGCTCACCGTGGTGATGAGCGTTGTCTGGATATCGCGGGAAGTGAGAAGCTCAAGGGATTCCATGACCTTTGCGAATGAACCGGGTCTGCGGATAGAATCATGAGTCTGCTTTAGGCCGTCGAGGCTCATTCCAATGACCTTGGGTTCGAGTTCTTCGAGTTCCTCGATATGATTGGGAAGTACAAGCCCATTGGAGACAATACTAAGCCCCATTCCAAGGTCCTTTACACATCGGGCGATGGAGTACCAATCATCCCTCACAAAGGGCTCTCCGCCCATGAGGGCAACGGTTTCGCACCCCAATTCCGCCAGTTGCTCGCAGAGCTCGTAGCATTCCTCGGTTGTGAGTTCGTCGGACCGGGCTTTACCCGCACTGGAGCCGCAGTGTGAGCAGTGCATGTTGCAGGCAAGGGTGGTCTCCCAGACAGCGCATTTCAGTTGGTAGTTCATGGTTTTTCCTCTCGGGAGTAGACGCCGTAATCAGACGCTTCTCCATAGTTTTCATTGCTCCCTCCACCGGCTTCAACCGGTCTTGCCAGATCATAGGCCACTAAAAAACCGACAATTGCAAACAGGATTGATATTATAATGATTGTGATTCTTATCTTTTTCTTATCGATATTCGGTTTATTCCTGAACATTAATGCTGCTGAGACGGTAAGGAGCGAAACCAGCGGTAGTCCGCAGAACAATGCGGTGGTGGTTCTTGTTATCTTCATGGAGTAGGGATAACCATCGCCACCACTTTCCTGAACTGGGTCTGCATTTTTTCCAAGGATGAAACCTGCCAATGCGCCACCCAATGCAATGAGAGCACCTGTGATTGGATAAATCCATTTTTCCTTGAGGCTCTCTTTTCGTATAGAATCAATATCCTGATCTGAGACCTCGAGCTTTTCCCCAATTTCCTGGAGTTTACCCTTGTTCATTTATAGCCTCCCCAATTTGAGAATAGACGCCGTATTTGATGGCTCCGCTGTAATATTCGACAGGCTGAGCCCACCTGTACACTTCAGTAAAAACAATTATCGAGATTATTACTGTGACAATGACTGTGAAGGCCCCGGCGATAATCGCACATTTTTTTCTCTCTCCCTTTCTTTTCCAGACCGCATAAGATGTAATGGCGGTTGTCACAACTGCGATGGGTAAGCCACAAAATTGAGCTATATGTCCAGGGCTGGTAGTGTAGTACGGGTATTCTCCTCCGGTTTCACGGGAGACCAACCTCTCGTGTTCGCGCCCATAGAACCAGCCGAAGAATGCGGAAAGTAAAACAAAGAATACGCTGGTTAATGGATAAATTATGAATTCCTTGATTTTTCTCCTTCTAATTGCCCTTATGTCCTGTTGCGAAACTTCGAGCTTCTCTCCGATTTCCTGAAGTTTCTTACTGTCCATGTGAAGGAGATGCAATATCTTTAATTTATGATTTTTGGTGCCCTGGTTTGACTGTAGGGGGCACTATGTGTAATATTGTAGTGAATAAGGAAAAAATCGATTCCTCTGCGCTCTCTGCGGTAAATCTTTTAGACAAATCCGCATCACTCGGTTTGCACAATCCAATCACTTGGTATCACTCTCACTCCAAAAATCTCGAAAAACCCGGCGTCTACCAAAAGAAATAAATAGCGTGATGTGTCCCTCTTATTGAGCCACATGGAAATGAGATTGAAGATTCTCGTAGGAATGATAATCATTGTTGGCGGCCTGATCCTGCTAATCCAAATTGCAGACCAAACAAGTGCAGCGACCATCATCGTTGACGATGACGGCGGAGCGAACTACACCAAGATTCAGGATGCGATCAATGCTTCGGAGGATGGAGATACGATCAGGGTCTTTGAGGGTATGTACAAGGAGAATGTGATTGTTAATAAATCAGTGAGTGTAATTGGAAACGGTTCCTCGAATACAACTATTAAGGGAAGTGGGAATATTGTACAAATCTATGCAAGAAATATCAAATTTTCTGGATTCAATGTGAGTGGAGATGGAAAAATAAGAGGCTACCCAGCGTGCATCAAAATTGATGGAATGGGATCTAATAGTATTATTCAAAATAATCATTGTTCAAACAGTAAGTATGGAATTTATCTATTTCTACCACGGAGAGTTACCCTTGCCAACAATACCTGTTTCAAAAACAACTATGGGATCTATCTCTTTTATTCGAGGGAAAACATCATAGAAAACAATACGTGCTTTGACAATGAGCACGGGATCCATATAGTCAATTATGACGAGAAAAATACGTTCAAGAGTAATGATCTGTTCGAAAATGATGATAATTTTTACTCAGATAGAGATGAACATCTGAAAGATGCCGATCGGATATTTTCCAAAGTAATTTTGATCACTATTGCAATCGTAATTGTGATGGCAATTATTGTTTTTCAGCCATATAAAGTTTCCAGATGAACAAAATTTACAGAGTTTTTTTCATATCTTCTGAATAGACTCCATATACGAGGCCACTGGAAAAAATTGTTTGATCGGACACAAAATATGCCAAAGTGAAAACTAAGATTGATGCTATAACGGTTCCGAATATCGTAGTGTTCTGTTCCTTCACCAAAGGAGATTTCTTTCTCCTGTTAAAGATTGCTGCGATTATCCCACCCACCCCAGCCAAAGAGTAGAATGCAAGATACGGCCTCATTTCCCCGCCAGGTATTTTATACGAATAGGGATATGCGGCATCATCTGCTAAGGAATATGCATAACGTACGGAAACTCCAATAAAACCAGAGATCACAGTCCAGAACATAAAAACTTTATTTTTGAGCAATGACTTTCGCTTTTCCTGGTGGTTTTTCTTTTCCAATTCCTTAATGTCCTGTTCCGAAACCTCAAGTTTCTCTCCAATTTCTTGGAGCTTACTAGTGTCCATGTATAAGGAACGCACCATCTATTTTTATGATTTTTGGTTTTCTTGTGAACATTCTCATCTTCGAAAACGGTGATTTCTGACACCGGTTGGGGGGGCATGGAATAATTGAAAATGAAGGCCCTAACGGAAAGTACCACCGATTTGTGGCAGGACCACGAGTAGGAAATTCTATCGGCTCACCAGTCACTACTCGTATTCGGCCTCTTCGTATTCCGCTTCTTCGTACTCCTCCTCCTCTTCCTCCTCCTCTTCTTCGCTTTTCTTCTTCCAGAAGATGAAACCGCCAACACATGCTAAAACGGCTACAACTGCGGTCACCCCTCCCACCATCTCGATCGGGAAGTCGTCGTCATCATCCTCCTTTTCGATCTTCACCGTGATGGTAAAGGGCTGGCTCCTGAGACCTGCCTGATCCTCAACGACCAGTATGGCGGTATAGGTTCCCTTCTTTGTGTAGACCATTTCCACGTTTGGACCGGTTTCCTCATAGTCAGCATCGTTGTCCGGTGTCCCGTCCCCGTCGGAATCCACGCTGGCATCCATGTCCCAGATGTACCTCACGATGGGGATGGATTCATTCGAGGGGGTGGATTCCGAGGCATCCAGCCTCACCTTGGCCTTTCCGTCCTTGAACTCTGCGGTCTTGGAGGAGACTGTTTTTGCTGTTGGCGGTGTCCCGACAGTGATGTACAATACCGCTACAGAAGTGGAATACCCGTCTGATACCTTCAGTCGGATCTCGTGGTCGCCCGCATCGAGGGTCTCAGTAAATTCCGGGTCCTCGCCCATGTTCCGGTTTCCCTCAAACCAGCTAAAGGATATATCATCACCATCCTCGTCAATGCTTCTGGACGCATCGAACAGGATCGGTGATTGACCAGAATGAGAGCTGTGGTTCAGGGGAGAGGTAATCTCGATCCTCGGGGGTGTGTTTACCACGATGTTTATGACCTCTACCGCCAGTCCTCTCTTCCCGTTCTCGGGCGGGTCTGAGGGATCGTAGTCCGCGACCTTCAATGTGATCTTATGTTCCCCCCCGCTCAACCTCTTCGAGAAGCTGTCCATGAAGTAATCAATGCTTCCTCCGTCCTTGTTGAGCACACCCGCCACAGTCGAGATCCAGGTAAAGTATAGGATATCGTCATCTCCGTCAGAGGAGCCACTGGCATCGAAGGGCACATCCTTGCTTGTACTGTACACCCACCCATCTTCCGGGTTATCCAACACGATCTCCGGGATAGAATTGATGTAGAAGATCGAGGAGGTCGTGTTGTCACGCCTGTCGTTGCTGACCTTGAGGTCTACCCTGTATTCCCCAGGCGCATAGAGTCTCGTGGATGTCGCTGTTTTTCCGTCCAGTGTATCCATCGCCTTCACCTCTCCGTCCTTGTAGACCCTCCACTTATATTCCAAATCCCCGGCCAGTGGGTTTTCGGAGCTGGAACCGTCGAACATTACATGCACGTCCTCGTTGGTCCAGGAGTCCGCAATCGGGGAGTCTATTACTGGATGCGGGGTTGCCTCTTGCTCTACCGTTACATTTGTTGAGGCCTCGTTATCGCTCTCGTCTGTTTCTGGAACATCATTATTCACGTCCACCTTCGCTTTGAGCGTATGTGTACCCTCGGTAGGATCCCACACGAAGTAGATGTACGTCCGCCACTCTTCTCCATCTGGACCGTTCAACTCTTTATATATCATCTTCACAAATTCATTGTTATCCCTCAACTCCACGTAGAAGGGGTAGCTTGCTAACTTATCCCCCTCGGTCATCTCAACGTGAACGCGGACCCATACGTTATCATGTGCGCACACGGGGTACACGGTTTTTCCGAATTTATCTGGACTATCCACAACCGAGATATAGTCGTTGAGCGTCTGGAGGTTCAAGTAAAATTCGGTGGGTTTAACATGCTCGAGGCGATGGTAATATCGCTCATTACCCTCATTATCCTTCAGTGAGAAATTGAACCAGTAGTCCCCCCGGTCCACGCCCTGGCCCTTTCTCCCGTTAGCATAGGTGGTTCCTTCGTAATACCAGTTATATTTTATTTCAAGGTAGCGCCAGGCACCCCAATACTCGGCTGCAACGAATTCGAGGTACTCTGAGGCATTCTCTTCATCGTCCCTTCTGTTCTCACAGGTGAAGTTCTCCGGCTCGTCTTTACTCGTTATGTTCATTATGTATGAGGTCTTGTTTACATGATATAACCTTCCCTCATCTCCCCCTTTTCCACCGAAGGAATCCGCCACCTTTACCAAGATCTCGTAGTAATTAGTACCACCCTCATCCTTCCTGACATTCAGGTCCATGTCGATCTCTGTGGCATTGGATGGGAATTCCACGCCTGCAGGAGGACCTGGTGGGTGAGGGGGAGGAGGGTTATAATAGTAGTAAAGTGTGATGTCCTTGGTAGCAGGGGGACGTTCGTTATTGCCGTCCACTTCGATCAGCATCGAGATGTTCGTATCCTTTGCTGCGTGATAATTGTTCACGCTGCCGGTAATGGTTACAGTGGTAACCTCCTTATTCGTACTATACCAACCTGATTCAAATTGAGTATCAAAGATGGTTACTCTGAACTTAATCGAGGGGCCATCATCTGTGCTCGAATTGACATAAAGGGTGATGGTGACATCCTCGTCCTCTGGGCCGTGCACACGGAGTGCTTTGTCCAATTCATTGGAATACCAGATACCAACTTCGATGTAACCACCAGAAAGTGGCCCTTCACTAACCTGGACGGTCCTTGTACTTGCATTTTCGATATCCACTCCTTCCGGGGCCACCGGCCAGAGCCCCAGATCGTCCTCTCCTGTCATGTAGAGGTTGGTAGGCAAAAGCTCGCCATTATTGGTCTCATCGTCTTCGGCTCCAACTTCCAGTCCGGTAATGATAATCAGTGCTGCAACAGCAACTAAGGCGGTAATGATCAAGGCATGTTTCATGTTCATGTACATTCCCTCTTGTCGTTTACTCGTTTATAAATTCTAATTAAATGTTTTGGTGCGCTTGTTGTAATGAGAATGGGAAGAAGGGATCACTCATACTCCTCCACTACCTCGTACTCATCATATACCTCTTCTTCCTCCTCTTCCTCCACTACCCCGTACTCCCCTTCTACCTCGTATCCCTCTTCCACAACCTCGGGTTCCTCCTCTACAACCACAGCAATGGGCTCCTCTTCTACCACTGCGATGGACTCTTCCTCCACCACTGCGATGGACTCTTCCTCCACCACTGCAATGGGCTCCTCTTCTACCACTGCAATGGGCTCCTCCTCTACCACTGCAATGGGCTCTTCCATAACCGCCACCGGCTCTTCCACTACAACAACACCTTCCTCTTCCCCTTTCTTCTTTCTATGGAATCTCCCCTTCTTCTTGGGGACCTTTGCCTCACCGGCGGCCTTCTTCTTTCTGGAGAATCTCCCCTTCTTCTTTCCCTCTTCAGCAATCCCTACCGGTCCCTCTACAACAATCTCCGGGCCGGCCACTGGATAGGGGGGTTGGTATCCAGTGGGAGGTCCTGGTTGGGGCGGCATTCCGGGTGCCTGAGGTGGATACGAGGGAGCTTGAGGATAGGACGGTCTCCCTGGTGCACCCGGGTACCCGGGGGCCCGAGGGCCCGGGGGATAGGGTTGTCTATTAGGCATTGGTTGTATTCTTGGACGCTGGGGGGCCTGCATGGGAGGGCGAGCTGGATAAGGTGGTCCGGGTTGGGCCGGGGCCTGTGCGGGATAGGGACCCCTGACCCCTGAAGGCGCAGGCGGGTACCTTGGTCTGGATGGGGTCGGTCCGACTGGGGCAACACGCCCGGGTGCCATCCTTGGAGGTGATAGAGGCCTGGGAGTTGGTGGTCTATGAGTGGGTTTTTTAGCCACAGGTTTTCCCTTCTTTTCCCTCTTCACCCTCTTTTCTACCTTCTCTTCCTCTCCCTCTTCTTCACCTTCCTCACCTTCCTCCTCCTCTTCACCTTCCTCTTCACCTTCCTCTTCACCTTCCTCTTCACCTTCCTCACCTTCCTCACCTTCCTCTTCACCTTCTTCCTCCTCCTCACCTTCTTCACCCTCACCTTCTTCCTCTTCGCCTTCCTCCTCTTTCTTACCCTTCTTTTTTACCCTCATAACGACAAGGCCGCCCCCTCCTATGATTGCCCCGAGAGCAACCGCTGAAACAAGATAAAGGGTGATGTCCGTGTCGCTGTCCTCCCTTTCTTCGACCGTCAGGGCCACCTGGTAATATGGGGAAATCCTCTTATCATCGGTGAAAGAGATAGCAAAAAGGGTCAGGGTGTGGTCTCCCACCTCGGCATTCTTCGGGACCTTCACCCTGGCTACCAAGTCCACGGTATCCCCGCTTTTTAGGATAAAAAACGTGGGGATTTTATTCCCGTTTTCATCATAGAAACCCACCCAGTTGGTGCTTTGGTCATTCAATCGGGCGGTAAGGAACACTTTTACATCATCCTCGGAGTTGCTGGTGATGGTGATGTCTATGTTACCGCTCTTCTTCTGTTCTACCTCGATCACATCATCCGTTACCGCGGTCAGCTCGAATTTCACCTCTGCAGTGAGCTGGACAGAATCGGATACCCCGTCTGCACTGATGGAGACGGCCTCTACGTCTATGGTGGTGGTGTCCCCGTTCTCTGCATCATCGGGCGGGGCAGCGGAAAGTTCCACAAGGCTGGTTCCCCCGGCCTCTATGGGCACCTCGTTCCCACCGGAGGCGAATCTCAGTGCCCAGGCGTTCGGTTCCGAGATGGTGATACGATAGGTATCCTCGATGTTCCCCTTGTTCTCCAAGGTGAGTTCAAAGACCGCCTCGTTCACAAGGCTGGCGTCAAGCTTAGATTTAAGCACAGTAAGAGATACCTCATAGGTTATCTCCACTTCAACCTCGAGCTTGATGGTATCGGTCTTTGTGTCATCACCCCTGGAAACGGCCTTTATCTGAAATTCCTCGATGTCTCCGTCCTCGATCCCTGATGAGGGGATGGTAACAGAGAATTTTACGTTCCTCATTGATCCCGAATTCAGGTTCGAGACGGCACGGGGGGTGAGTTTTGGGTCCCAGTTGGCGTGCTCATTCTCGTTTAAGAGGGATATGTCATACGAATCCTCGGTGTTCCCGGTGTTCCGCAGCCTGAGGGTAAAGGTTATCTTTTCATCCGGCGCACCTTCCTCGTGCATTGAGGAGGTGCTCAGATCCACCCCATACTCCGGTTCCACTTCCTCGGGGATATTGAATACCACGGTCGTGGTCCATTCCACATCCCTCTGGTCCGTGGCGGTTATCGTAGCGGTGTAATCCCCGGAGGGTGCTCCGTCTCCGTCGTAGTCCCATGTCCAGTCAAGGTCCACATTGTTGCCGTTCACAGTGGGGTTCGGGCCCGAAATATGATCCTGATGCGCAGAATAGGAATGGTCGTTCTTCTCTATTTCCACGATGTAATCCTTCAGATCATCGGTGCCAAAGGCATCGTTCACACTGGCTGTGATGTCCACCTCTTTATCGTCCTCCCTCACATCTTCATCCTCCCCGTCGAATTCCACATAATCGCAGGGGATGTTCCCGCTCGCATCGTGTGATGTGCTCCCGTAAACGATCTGGAGATCATCGGGCGGAGCAATTGGCAGGGTCCCGTCATCGTCCTCCCAGGAATAGGAGAGGCGGAATCCAAGGGTATCCCCCGAACTCATGGAGAATGATAATTCCGAGGTTGTCATCTCAAATTCAACTGGGTCGTCGTGCACGATGTGTGTATCATTCTTCGATGTTAGGACATCATCCGTGTTCTTCATCAATTCGAAGAGAATGGTGATCCTGTTGGTCGTGTCACCAACACCGTCTCCGTTCTGTGCCCAGACATAAAAAGAGATATCTTCCCCGTCCATGACAAGGTTCCCAACGATATCGATCTTCCAGGTTGATATCTCGGTGACGGTGTTCTGCTGATTCTGGTTAGGGCAATCCTTTGTGGTGTCCGTGCCGGTATCGGGTTCAACAGGTTTCAGGACATCATCATCCTCTCCCTCGGTATACATGTAGAGATCAACCGGATGACCGGCCCGCTCTGGGGTTGCGGATACTATCGGTGCCTGTGGGATCAGCATCAAAATCATGATTAAAATGCTGGAATAACGGATCAATCTTCGATAAATCATTTTTTTCACCAGGTAGTTAGTTAGGTGGATATCTGAAATTGCTTCGAGTTAACTGGTACTCTATAATATATATTTCGTTTTCCTCCCGGTCGTTTTCCTCCCGACGACATATCGATCTTCGATCCATTTCCTTGCTCCCCAAAGTCCCCTCTATTCACCGGGATCCTTGGAATGCGAGTGATTCGAGGTAATTGGATTGTGCATGACCTAACCCTTTCATCAAAACCCACTAATATTTTATACCACGATCCCTCTGAAACGCCCATGGAATGTAAGCAACCCATCAACGCAGAACGATGCCCGTGCACCTATCCATCCTGCTCGAAACACGGACTCTGCTGCGAGTGCATCCAGTACCATCTCAGCCTGCACGAGCTCCCGGCCTGCTGCTTCCCGCCGGAGGTGGAGAAGACCTATGACCGCTCGTTTGAGAGATTCATAAAGACATGGGGATAAAGAATAAAAGGTGCACAAAAGCCGTGCCGGTTCCCATTACCACTCATTATCAAGCCGGCAGGTTAATTTTTTATACTCTTACAAAATCGTTGCGCTCATGGCAACTGTAGAGATCCCTGATAACTACCTTGAGGTCCTGAACGACTTCGGGGAGATCCATGACCTTATCAGGACCGCAGTAAAAAGCTATGCGGTTGAGCTTGCCACCAGGAAGATGGAGGAGTACAAGAACGCCATCGAGGCCATGGAATCAAAATACGGGTGTGACTACAAAAGGTTCATCACCCTCTCGGTCAATCAGGATTTCAGGGAGAAGGTCCTGAAAAGAAATTCAGAATGGAAGGATGACCTCAGGGCATGGGAGAAATGCACCCAGGACTTTTCCATCTGGGTGGAGCGAATAACACAACTCATGCAGGCGATCTGAGTTCTTTTCACTTTTTTTGATCATTTCGTCATTTTAACCATGAGAGTATCGACTAAAAACGCAATGAAATGAAAGTATCAACTAAACATACAATGAAATGAGAGTATCAACTAAACACGCAATGAAATGAAAGTATCAACTAAACATGCAATGAAATAAAGCGGGATAAGGAAATAAAATATTAAAAAAATAAGGGGATGAATCCCCTAAATAGCCTACTCTGCAACGGGTGCGGCCTATTTTTCCCTCTTCGCTTCCGGCTCCTCTTTGGGTTCCTCGGCTTCGGCTTCCTTGGGTTCCTCGGTCTCGGCCTCATTGGTTTCCTCGGTCTCAGCCTCATTGGTTTCCTCGGCCTCAGCCTCTTTGGGTTCCTCGATTTCAGCCTCTTCTTCCTCCACGGGCTCCTCGGTGTCAGCTTCTTCTTCCTCCACGGCTTCCCAGGGTTCCTCGGTGTCAGCCTCTTCTTCCTCCACGGGCTCCTCCTCCTCAGCCTGGCCGTAAACCCGTTTCTTCTTCTTCACCGTGATGACAATAAGGTCCCCCTTTTCCTGGGTAACCCTCTGGAGAGTATCCTTGTTCTTGAAGAACACACCTAATGCTGCATCAATGACACTAATCACTGGAAGAAACATCGGGAAAAAGAGCCCCTTTGCGATAGCACTCTTTGCTACCCTTCTTGGATCCAATGGGCGCCCATCAAGTGCAATTACCTTCACACCCATGATACCCTTGCCTATGGTCTGGCCGTCCCTCTTTCCTTCCATCATCATAAAATACCCGATTGGCAGGACAATTCCAAGGATAAAGACCACACCACAAGCAGCCGATTCTCCGTCAGAACCTACGAACAGAACTAACCCTATCACTCCAAGCACGACCCAAAGGAGAACGACGTCGATCACCTGGGCTATCAAACGCGAGGGGATCGATGCGAACTCTAGGTCCTCAGGAAGTCCCTCGATAGCAGGTCCCACAGGCTTGACAACCTTCTTTTCCCTCTTTGGTTTAGTGACCTTGAGCTTAGGAACCCGCTTTTTCATCGGGACCTTTCTTGCCGTTGGTACAGGCCTCCTAACCGCAGGTCTCTTCTTTACTGCGGGCTTTACCGGCCTTTTTTTTCTCACTTTTTTTGCGACAGGGGGTCTCATTTCCTCGGCAATTGGCTCTGCCACTGTCTCTCTTTCTACGTCGGGTTCGGGAGCCTTGGCTCCTTCCTCCTTCTTCATCTTTTTAGCCTTATCAAGTAGTCCCATTAGTCACTCCCCCATTCAACTACCTTCTCGTACAATTCGAAGTCCGCGGACTCCGTAAACTCATCGATGACCTCCTCGGGAAGCTTGTCCAGGAGATCATCGACTATACGAATAAACGTCTGGTCCTCATCAGTAAAATCCTCGGCAGTGGCAACGCTCTCGTACACCTCGAAGTCCTCGCTCTTGGAAAAGGCCTCCAGGACATCCGGAGGAAGGTTTTCAAGCAGGTCGTCAACCACTCTCTTGAAGGATGTGAAGTTCTCCAAGGTTGTCTCCTCCTTTTCGACCACTTCCGGTTCTTCCTCAACAGCTTCAGGTACCTTAATAGCCTCAACAACCTTCCCGGGCGAGGGCCTTGCTGCTTTTATCTTTTCCCTCATCAGCTCGGCAGGAGATATCTTCTTTTTCTTCTTTTTGGCGATATCGGGTTTCAACGCCCCGAAGAGACCGCCAGCTTTTTTTGCGGGCTTTTCCATCTTCTTCTTTTCCTTCTTTTTTCTCTCTTTTTTCTTCTCCTTTTTCTCCCTCTTCTTCTCCTTCTTTTTCTCCTTCTTCTTCTCTTTCTTCTTTGGTGCCGGTGGAAGAACCTTTTTCTCTTCCTCTTTTTCCTCTTCTTCTTCCTTCTCTTCCTCTTTTTCTTTCTTTTCTTCTTCTTTCTCCCTCTCTTCTTTCTTTTTCTCTTCTTCCTTCTCCTTCTTCTCCTCTTCCTTCTCTTCTTTTCTACGCGTATAGGTGGTGAGAGGCCTCAGCTCATCCAGTTCGAGCTCCTCTCCGAACTTTCTCTGGAATCTTTCGGCGAGGGAGAGTTCCTTACCCATGAGCATCCTATCGATCTTCTCCTCGACTGAGTAAATGGGGTCATCCGTAAGCCTTTGATATTCTCTCTTCTTCTCTACTATCTCTTCCTCAGCCACCACGGTCTCTATCATCGACTGATCCTCAACCACCATGCCCCCCTCAGTCGGGTAATATCCCTCCTGGGGGTATTGCTCTATGTAGGGTTGTTCATAGCCCTGTGCATAATAATCCTGCGGATATGCCAGAGGCGGTGGAGGAGGAAGAGGGACCTCCTTTCTTCCCTTTTTGGCTTTCTTACCTTTCTTTATCGTGGGTTTTTTACCTTTCTTTACCTTGGCTTTCTTAGCCTTGGCCTTCTTTCCCTTCGTAGCCTTTTTTTTCTTTTTCTTCCTTTTTGCAGGCTCGGGTTGCAGGGCTGGTGGAGAGGGGTACTCCTGGTATCCCTCCATGGCATAAGTGCCCTCCTCGCCATATTCTACAGGATAGTACTCTTCCGCATCATATCCCACATCGGCTACCTCATAGCCTTCGTATTCCTGAGCCGCTAATTTTTTTGCTCTACCTTTCTTTTTCATGGTTTGCCTCCATTCTTACCAGATGAGACCTTTCAACCATTCTATGAAGTGTTTGATGGCATCAATTATCTTTGGGGTTCTCTTGAATATCGGGCCATCACGCCCCTTTTGCTCTTTCTTGGTGACCGGTACACCGGCTTTGATGACCTTAACATCCTCGTTCTCGTCAGGTTCGAACTCCCCGCCTCCTTGCTGTATCACAAGGGACAGGCCTTTACCGAGTTCTGTCAGCTCCCTTAAGAGGAGCTCGGAACCGGATGGAACAACCAGTTCTTCCTTTCCTTTATCATCTTTGTCGTCCGCATTGTCCTCGCTTTCATCGCTGTTTTCTCCGGGCTCATTTCTATCTTTGAGTTCCTCGCCCTCATTTTTCTCATCTTCAGAAGTCCTCAAAGATGCCCTGACCAAACGCCTCTTCTCTTTCTCCACAGCGTTGTAGAGGGAAAAGAGCCTCGTATTGCTCATGGTTGCAATACGCTTTAAGATGGTAAGGGATTTTTGGTCCTTTTCCTCCCCAAAGTAAAAGGGGTATATATGTATTCCCATTGAAACGAGTCTCTTCGCCTCCTTTAATGGATTGGGGCCGACCTCATCCACACCGTCGGTAAGGAGTACCACTGCCCTTACATCATTCAGTCCCTTTACCGTAAAAACCTCGAGTGCGCCATTCAGTGCCGTGCCCGCAGCGGCCTTCCCCCTGTGCTTCGTTTCTTTGAGTTCCTTCTCTATCCCGCCGAGCTTCTTCTTTGTGAGGGTCTTTACATTGGTCATGTCCAGGGTCATTTCCCAGTCTGCCCCATAGGTCATGACTCCAGAGATGAGGCCTTTGGTCCTCTGTCCAAGGAGGGAAACAATACCATCCACCGCGAGATCGAATCTTGTGGAATCCTCAAACGTGGAGATCATGCTGTAGGAGGTATCAAGTGCGATGAGCATATCCACCGGGGTCTCCGAGGCATCCACTTTCAGGAGAATGTGGGTCCAGGGACCGATCTCTCCCTTACCTTCCTTTTCAAGGATTGTGTATTTTATGTCTCCAACCTCGAGCTCGCCCTCCTCTTCGATCTTTACCCCGTGGAAGGCCTCGGGGTTGTCGAGAATGTCCTTAAGGGATTCCGTGGCTTTAAAGTCTACCAGCTTAATCGTTATGCTCTGAACTCCAGATTTCATCGGGTGTACCTCAAAAAATCCATATTTTGTTGTGCGAGGGAGAACTAAATTTCTTTAAAAGCTTTTCCTTAAAACAGTTCGTCAGGGTTCTTGTAAAAAGGGTCTTTGTAGATGTAGAAGATTCTTGATGCTCTCTATCCTCTCGGATTCAAAACAAATATAAGTCAAGACAATGTTTTGGAATTCATGAGAAAGGGTCTTTTTTTAATGGGCATCCTTATCCTTCTCACAGGGATCATGTTTGCCCGCCCTGACGATACAAGGGATGTTATCGGGAAGCTCGGTAACGATTCCGCACAGGAGAAGCTAAAGGAAAACTACAATTCCACCTATAATAACGCCCAGGATGTCCTTGGGGACAACATGGACGTGGCAGGGTATGGTGTGGCCATGGTGGGGATCATTCTTATGGCAATGAGTTTTTCCAGAAGGAAGGAGAAACGTTCAGGACTCCTCTACCAGAATAAGGAGCGCCAGCAGATCTCCCCGGAACAGCTTGGTAAAAAGATAAAGAGTCCTTCCCTGATAATATCACCCCCCGCAGCCTCGGATCAAGGAAAGGGGGATTACCTCGAACTCCCGGAACTGACCAAGCCCGATCTATCGAACAACCAGGCCACGATTCCAAACCAGATTTTAAATCCCATGTCCCGGAATCCAATCCATGATCAAACTGCCGGTAACCAGGAAAGGCTCCTGAATTGTCCAAGCTGCGGCGAGGTCTTCTCGATGAAGGGCAATATCAATGAGGTTTTCTGCCCGAGATGTGGGATGAAATACTATCCCAACGGGGTGCAAAACTCAGGGTGAACCGGAATCCATGAATCCCTGAAGGAACTCCTCATTTCCTCCGAATTGCCGCATGAGCTGCTTCCTTTTCTTCCTGTTCTTCATGATGCCTTTTACCATCTTGATCGAATTCTCGTATTGTTTCAGCAGCATCCTGACATCCGAAGGTGCCACACCCGCACCCCTGGCAATCCTGTGAATCCTCTGTGCCTTGATGATCCTCGGATTTTCCTGCTCCTCATCGGTCATGCTGTCCATGATGACACGGTATTGGGAAAGCCTTTCCTGCTGAACCTCGATCTCCGGGGAGTTCTTCATGGAGCCGCCAATGGGCAGTAAATCCAAGAGTTTGCTGAGCGGCCCCATCTTTCCTAACATCTCCATCTGCTTGTACATATCCTTGAGCGTGAACTTTCCACCCATGATGTTCCGGGCAAGGTCCTCGGCATCCTCCTGTCTCATCACGGAAGAGGCCTTTTCAAGGAGGGTGCGAATATCACCCATCCCAAGAAGGCGGGAGATAAATCTCGGAGGGTCGAAGTGTTCGAGGTCATCGGGGTGTTCTCCTGTTCCGATGAATACAATTGGAGCGTGTGTGGCAGCCACCGCACTCAGGGCTCCTCCGCCCTTGGCAGTACCATCCAGTTTGGTCAGGACAACGCCGGTGACCTGAACGGCATCATTGAATGCCTTGGCCTGTGGACCGGCCTGCTGGCCGATTGTCGCATCCAGCACAAGGAACTTCTCATCCGGGTTCACGGCCTCGAAGATGCATCTCATCTCATCGATCAGGTCGTCCTCGAGGGCGTGTCTCCCAGCAGTATCGATGATGATGATATCCTCGTGTTTGAATTCCTCAAGCCCTCCCAAAACGATCTTGACTGCATCCTTCTCATCATAATCGTAATATACAGGGACATTGACCTTCTCCGCTATCTGCCTGAGCTGATCGATAGCAGCAGGGCGGTGGACATCCCCGGCGATCATCGCCACCCTCATCCCCTTTCTCTGGAAATACCGTGCCAGCTTCCCGGCTGTCGTGGTCTTGCCCTGGCCATAAAGGCCTACCATCATGATATTCATTTTCTTGAGCGGGACCTCCTTGGACTCTCCAAGAATGTGGACAAGCTCCTCGTACACGATCCTGATGACATGCTCCTTTGAGGACATACCGGCCTCTGGACGCTCGGAGAGTGCTCTCTCCTCGATCCTTCTGGTAATGTCCCGGACCATCCGAACATTGACGTCGGCCATCACCAAGGCCCGCTGGATGTCATGGATTACCTCCCTGATAACATCCTTGTCTATGTGCGGGTAGTTTGCGATCTTCTTCAGGGTCTTCCTGAGTGAGGTTGAGAGATTATCGAGCACCATGGCCCTCATTCTATGCACTTGCTTAATAATGGTTTTCCGGGGCTTGAGTTTTTTCCAGGCTTACAGGGAATTCCATTGTTTGGGTGTAGCAACCCCCACCACCATTTCCACTGGAAAAATGACAACATGCACAAAAAGCTTATCTGATAGGGGTTTTGGCGTTTTATTGCGTTCTCCAGTGGAAGACCAATGGAGTAGAAAAATGGAGATTCATTGTTGAATCAGGAAGGATTTTCCGGCAGCTCAACAAATCATAAATATGTGATGCACTACATCATACAAAGAATAATATGGGAAGAAACATGGCTTCTAAAGAATATCAAGCAAAACTCATTCTTGAGGATGGATCTGTTTTCCCAGGTTATTCATTTGGCTCCAGAGAGGCAGTAAGTGGTGAGGTGGTGTTCAATACAGGGATGGTCGGCTATCCGGAAAGTTTGACCGATCCTTCCTACAGGGGTCAAATCCTAATTTTCACATACCCATTAATCGGTAATTATGGTGTCCCGGGAAACGAAAGAAAGGATAATCTGTTACGATATTTCGAGTCAGAGAAGATACAGGTCCAGGGTTTGATCATATCGAATTATTCAGATGAATATTCTCACTGGAATGCTGCAAAGTCATTGTCAGAGTGGATGAAAGAACACGACATTCCAGGAATATATGGAATAGATACCCGTGTGTTGACAAAAATATTGCGGGCAAAAGGAACCATGCTTGGAAAGCTCATTTATGATGGTGAAAAGATCAGATTCGAAGATCCCAATAAAAGGAATTTAGTAGCGGAGGTGAGCATTAACGAACCCGTCACCTATAAAAGAGGCAAGAAAAGAGTCATATTAATCGATTGTGGGGTGAAGAACAGCATAATCAGGGCATTTTTACGAAGAGATATCACGGTCATCAGGGTTCCCTGGGACTATGATTTCCTGAATGAAAAGGCAGATGGAATCGTGATCTCAAATGGTCCGGGTGATCCAAAGATGTGTGACGTTACGATAGAAAATGTTAGAGGATCCCTTAAGAACAACACACCCATTCTTGGTATATGCCTGGGCTCCCAGATCCTATCCCTGGCTGCGGGAGCGAATACCTACAAACTCAAGTATGGGCATAGAAGCCAGAATCAGCCCTGTGTGGAGGTCGGCACGAAAAATCGATGTTATATTACCCCACAAAACCAGGGCTACGCAGTGGATTCCGAGAGCTTGCCTGAAGATTGGAGGGAATGGTACTTCAATAATAACGACAAAACAAACGAGGGTGTTATCCATATCTCTAAGCCATTCTTTGGCGCCCAGTTCCATCCTGAAGCATCTCCAGGGCCGGACGATACAGAATTCATCTTCGATATGTTTGTGAGGGCCATCAAATGAAAAAAGCATTGAGAAATGTGTTGATTCTCGGCTCCGGAGCAATAAAGATCGGACAGGCAGGTGAGTTTGACTATTCGGGAAGCCAGGCAATCAAGGCCCTCAAGGAAGAGGGAATAAAAACGGTATTGATCAATCCGAATATAGCAACGATTCAAACATCCGACCATCTTGCAGATACGGTATATTTTTTACCGATCGATGTCCATTTTGTAGAAAAGGTGATCGAGAAGGAGGAACCCGAGGGAATCCTGCTTGGTTTTGGCGGGCAAACAGCATTGAATGTTGGAGTTGAATTAGCGAAAAGAGGGGTTCTCAAGAAACATAATGTGAAGGTGTTGGGGACTCCGATCGAGGCAATCCTGAACACAGAGGATAGAGATCTCTTTGTCAGTAAATTACAGGAGATCGGTCTAAAGACACCGGTGAGTGATGCGGTAACCAGCGTGAAAGATGCCTTAAATGCGGCGGAAAAAATCGGCTATCCCGTTATGTGCAGGATAGCTTATGCTCTTGGAGGGTTGGGGTCTGGCGTTGCAAAGAACGAAACAGAATTGTCTGACATTGCAACAAAAGCATTCTCTTATACTAATCAGATCCTGATAGAGGAATATTTGGGCGGCTGGAAGGAGCTCGAATATGAGGTTGTAAGGGATTGCGATGATAATTGCATTGTTGTCTGTTCCATGGAAAATATTGACCCCATGGGGATCCATACGGGTGAAAGCGTGGTTGTGGCTCCGGTACAAACCCTCACTGCCTCTGAAAATTTCAAATTACGGGCAATAGCAATACAATTGATACGACATCTTGGGATCATTGGTGAGTGTAATATACAATATGCACTCGATCCAAAATCCGAAGATTACCGCATAATCGAGGTAAATGCCAGGCTGAGCAGAAGTTCTGCCCTCGCTTCCAAGGCAACGGGGTACCCATTGGCATTTATCGCCGCCAAGTTGGCATTAGGATTTAGTTTAATAGAGCTGCAAAATTCAGTCACCAGAGAAACATTCGCCTGTTTTGAACCTGCCTTGGATTACATTGTACTCAAATATCCACGATGGGACCTGGATAAATTCAGGAAGGTGAGGCAGAGTTTAGGATCGGAAATGAAATCCGTTGGCGAGGTCATGGCGATTGGAAGGAGTTTTGAGGAGGTGCTCCAGAAAGCGATACGAATGTTGGATGTCGGGGTAAGAGGTCTCGTATGTAATGATCTTCAAATGAACGATATTGAAAAGGAACTCAGAGAACCAACAGACAAGAGGATATTTGCGATTGCCGAGGCAGTTAAACAAGGATATTCTGTTGATAGGATACACGGGCTTTCTCAGGTAGATCCATGGTTTCTGTACAAGATAAAAAATATCGTTGAGATCGAAGAAGAATTAGGCCAATATGACATTAAAACATTACCTCCTTCCCTATTGAAAGAAGCAAAACAACACGGCTTTTCAGACCTGCAGATTGCCACGCTCGTCGGAAGCAAGGAATTGAAACTCAGGGAAAGAAGGAAGGCTCATAATATTATACCCTGCGTGAAACAAATCGACACATTGGCTGCGGAATATCCTGCAAAAACCAACTACCTGTACTTAACATATCATGGGTGTGAAGACGACATCGACTTCGATCAAGAAAACCAGGTAATTGTATTAGGCGGCGGTCCCTATCGGATCGGTTCCTCAGTAGAGTTTGACTGG
The DNA here is from genome assembly GCA_030630685.1 of Thermoplasmata archaeon. Lineage (GTDB taxonomy): Archaea > Thermoplasmatota > DAOVMN01 > DAOVMN01 > DAOVMN01 > DAOVMN01. The sequence goes on from DAOVMN010000002.1 coordinate 21,502, forward strand.
TGCTGTGTACATTCGACCATCACGCTGCGAGGTTTGGGTTACAGAACGATAATGATAAACAATAATCCCGAAACAGTAAGTACTGATTATGATATCTGTGATACTTTATATTTTGACGAGCTCACGTTTGAAAGGGTGTTGGACATTTGCGAGAAGGAGAAGCCCGCAGGAATCATCGTTTCCATGGGGGGACAGATACCGAACAACCTTGCACTGCCTCTCCATCGGTCAGGAATAAAGATCCTGGGAACCTCTCCAATGAACATCGACAGGGCGGAGGACAGGCACAAATTCTCGAAACTGCTTGACGATCTCGGCATCGACCAGCCCCAATGGAAGGAATTGACAGATATCCAGGAGGCCGAGGATTTCGCGAACAGGGTTGGTTATCCCGTGCTGATACGGCCGAGCTACGTTCTTTCAGGAGCTGCCATGAGCATCGCCCTTAGCAGGGAGGAACTCATCGAATATCTCAATAAGGCCTCAGATGTGAACCGGGAACATCCCGTGGTCATCAGCAAGTTCATCACGAAAGCAAAGGAGATCGAGATGGATGCGGTGGCAGGGAATGGCGAGCTGTATGTGTATGCCATCTCCGAGCATGTGGAGAATGCCGGGGTCCACTCCGGTGATGCCACCCTTGTGCTTCCCCCCCAGAGGACCTACCTTGAGACCATGAGGCGGATCAAGTCCATCACCAGAAAGATAGCACGCTCCCTCGGGATAACCGGACCATTCAATATCCAGTTCATCGCAAAGAACAACGAGGTAAAGGTCATCGAGTGTAACCTCCGGGCATCCAGGAGCTTCCCATTCGTATCGAAGGTCTTCAAGATAAATTTCATCGACCTTGCTACAAGGAGGATCATGGGACATAAGACACCCGTGATCAGCAAATCAGCCTTCGACCTGGACTATGTGGGAGTGAAGGCACCCCAGTTCTCGTTCACCCGGTTGAAGGGCTCGGACCCGATATCCAATGTGGAGATGGCTTCAACCGGTGAGGTGGCCTGTCTCGGGGACAGCTTCAACGAGGCATTCCTGAAGAGCCTTCTTTCCGTGGGGTTCAGGCTCCCCAGGAGATCGATCCTGCTGTCCACCGGACCCATCGAGAGCAAAGCCGACTTCCTGGACAGCCTCAGGAAACTCAAGGAGATGGACTTCACCCTCTATGCAACACAGGGAACCGCACGGTTCATGGAGAAAGAAGGGATCCCTGCCGAGGTCCTGTACTGGCCCCTGGAAGAGGAAGAACCGAACACCCTGAGCTTCATTGCCGACCAGAAGATTGACCTTGTCATCAACATTCCCAAGAACATAGAGAAGGAGGAGCTGGACAATGATTACCTCATCAGGAGGAAAGCGGTTGATTTCAATGTACCCCTCATCACCAATCTCCAGCTTGCAAAGCGGTTTGTTGAGGCGATATATTGGTCCTCATTAAAAGATCTAAAAGTGAAGAGCTGGGATGAATATAATTAGCTATCCGCATTAGTAAGCCATTTCCATAAAGGCAAATAGGCAATTTGTTTACCTTTTATGGATTCTGAAGCCTCTTTATCCCATGTTAAGATCAAAAGATTGTCACAACCAGATTCATCGCTAGCCTTGATCAAAGATTTTATCTCTCTTTCTTTTGTTTTGTAATCATCAACATCATAACAGACCTGGATGAGGGACTGAACTTCAGTTCCTTCTTTTACCACGAAATCCACCTCTTTCTGATTATTATTCTTCCAGTAAGATATCTCAAGTTGAGGATTTTGGGATCTCATCCTGAAAAGTTCGATTGCCACAATAGCTTCTATGGAATTCCCAAGGTCCCGGGAAAAACGGAATGAACGGATAAACAATAAACCCGGGTCTATGGGATAGGGCTTGGCTAAGCTCTGCTGAACTTTTCGCAACGAATAATCGAAACTCCCCAGTAATATGATTGCATATACATCTTTTAGGTGTTTTGTGTATTCGTACAGGGTGTTCTTACTTGTGCTCACACCCCTGCTTTTCAGGTAATTGTAAAATTTGTGAGTGGAAAACGTGCTGGAGGTGGAGGAAATCAAACCACCATAGAGACTTTTGAGAACATTAACATTCTTTATTCCGTATCTCTCGATAACATCCCTGACCAGCATCACTTCCACGTATTCCTGCAATATTCGCAGCTTGATCGTATCATCGTTTTCAATTACAACTTCAGGAAAGCCGCCGAATTTGATATAGTTTGATAGGTGGGACAACATTTTCGCTTTCCTGGAGGAAGACATGTATTTTTCCCTGTGAAAACCATGAGCCTTGAGATATTCTAAAAATGAAAAAGGCAGGATCGTATATGAGAGAGCCCTGCCCCGCATCGAGGTGGCAATCTCCCTGGAAAGCAATCTTGAGGAGGAGCCGGTAATGTATACCTGGATATTTTCAGTGTCCATCACCCGTCTCACAAATGTTTCCCATCCGTCCACATTCTGAACCTCGTCGAGGAACAGGTGTATCTCATTTTTCTTGTTTTCCGGGTGGATTTCATAGTACGTACGAAGAAACTTGTCAAGATCGGTCAGGCTCAATGGTAACAATCGGTCATCTTCCAAATTCAGGTACATCAACCTGTCGCGACCAATCCCCTCACCCAAAAGATTCTTCATGATATTGAAAAGAAAATACGTTTTCCCTGCTCTGCGTGGGCCGATGAAAACCAACGCCTTTTTTACGGTCGGTCTCGTGATTTCGATGTCCCGTTCTATAAGGTCAGGCAGCTCTTTTTCCTCAAAGTCTTTTATAATCTCGATGAAGGTATCACGTTTCATTGTACGTCGTAAAGGGAAATAAATATAAAAGATTTCCTGTTTGGAGGGAAATAAATACAAAAAGTTTCCTGTTTGGAGGGAAATAAATGCTAAAGGTTTCCCTCTAAGCTGAACTTATTACCCCTTCCCCGTTTTCCCGAACTCCGGCTTTCGCTTGCTGAGAAAAGCGTCCAGCCCTTCCAGGAAATCCATGGTAAGTCCGGCCTCGGCAATCGCCAGGGACTCGTTCTCGATCTGGGCGTGAATATCGGCATCGAGGCTCTTGTAAAGGACCGCCTTGGTGACCTTGAGGGATTCCCTGGGCTTGGATGAAATATGCTCGACAAGCGCTTCCACCTCATCCCAGAGTTTTTCCTTTGGCACCACAAAATTAACCAGCCCCATCTCCTTGGCTTTTAGTGCACCGAAGTCTTTGGCCAGGAGCATGAGTTCCATGGCCTTCCTGAGTCCAATGAGCCGCGGGAGGTGGTAGGAACCGCACCCGGGTGCCAGTCCAACGTTCACATATCCCGCATTGAACACCGCATCCTCCGAGGCGATGACGAAGTCGCATATCTCCACTAAGCAGAATCCTGCGCCGTAGGCAGTACCATTCACCAGTCCGATGACCGGGATCTCGAGGTTCCTGAATTCCAGGGTGTTCCTGTTGATGGATTTCGAGAGGTTCCTGAGGAAAGCATATTTGTTCCCTGCCCTGTCCATCTCCCCGAGGTCCCCGCCAGCACAGAACGCTTCTCCTTCTCCTGTCAAGACCACCGCTCTGATACTATTGTTTTGCTTAATCTTCCGGAGTGCTTTATTGAGCTCATGCATCATCTCCATGTCGATGGCGTTCCTCTGCCTCGGGCGGTTGAGGTGCACTACTGCGTAGTTTTCCCGGAATTCGAGCTTCACCTCTGTGTCTGTCATATTTTCACCTCTGATGTTTGCTGTAAGTTCTGTGTGCGCTCACTCCACTACCTCTGCTTCGTATCTTCCGTTTCGGAAAAAAACTCTTCTGTCGATTCGGAGGGAGATTGCCCTGAGTGGACGGAGGAGTCCTTCTTTCAGGGATTTGGAAGTCCTTTTGGAGTTCAGGATTTTAAGGATTTTGTTGAATTCTTTTTCCTCACCGATTTTACCCAGTGCCCCAACAATGCTCCCCCGGACATCGTGGTCTTTTTTATTCCCGAGCATATTCATGAGCATGTCCTTTACATCTTCTCCCCCGATTTCACCCAGTGCCCCAACAATGCGCCACCGGACATCGTGGTCTTTTTCATCCCTGAACAATTTGATGAGCATGTCCTTTACATCCTCTCCCCCGATTTTACCCAATACCCAAACAATGCTCCCCCGGACATCGGTGTAATTCTTATCCCTGAGCAATTTGATGAGCGTGTCCTTTACATCCTCTCCCCCGATTTTACCCAGGGCCCAGACAATGCGCCACCGGACAAAAGAGTCTTTTTCATCCCTGAACAATTTGATGAGCGTGTCCTTTACATCTGTGCCCCCGATTTTACCCAGGGCTTCCACAATGCTCAGCCGGACAAGATTGTCTTTCTCATCCCTGAACAATTTGATGAGCATGTCCTTTACATCCTCTCCACCGATTTCAGCCAGAGCATCTACAATGCTCCCCCGGACATCAGTGTAATTCTCATCCCCGACCAATTTGATGAGCATGTCCCTTACATCCTCGCCTCCGATTTTACCAAGGGCCTGAACAATGCGCCACCGGACAAAAGAGTCTTTTTCAT
>DAOVMN010000469.1 GCA_030630685.1 Thermoplasmata archaeon
CGGATACCTCCGGTAATGAAGATTTCTCTGATCTTGTTCTCTCCTTTAACGGTGCAGTGGCAGTGACCACCGAGTCCCTCCTAAAGGGGCCCCTCGGGGCCGGGGAGACGGAAGTGGCCAGCCTCACTATTACCCGGTTTGGTGAAAAACCGGTATTTTTGAACAAGGCGGTATTCTCGGATGAGGGAAGCCTGGCAAAATATAGTAAATCCAGCAACCCGAATTTTGGTCTCTGGCAGGGAAGTTCTCTTGTGAACTGTGCAGATTATTCTGACGGGAAGGTCATCTTCAATCTTGAGGGCCTTCCAATTACTGGTGAAACTACGTTTATTCTGAGGTTCAATCTCGATGAGGATTTTGTCAGGGAGTTCGAGGGAGAGAGCATCAACCTTCGACTTTCGCGAATAGATTCTAATGCCGGTGTGAGCATAACAGGAGAGGGGATTAGCGGATACATCGACTCACCTGCTTCAGGAATCCGGATCGATGGGCTCTTTGATGACTGGGAGAATACTCAGAAGGATGTTATTGGAGATACAGCAAACCCAAATGTAGATATTACAAATTATGATTCTTGTCAAGAGGAAGAGAATGCCTATTTCTATCTCAAAGTAAAAGGAGAGATTCTTGCAGGAGTAAGGGTTCCTGCTACTCGGGCAATGAATGAGGTATCCACTTCCGACACCGATGACCATGGCAGTGAGGGTTCAACAGATATCACTCTGGATGATACTCCCTTGCCCGTGGAGACTGGAGAAGACACCATCTACATCTTCCTTGATACCAACAGTGAGGTTCCGTTCGGTTACAAAGCGAGAGAAGGATTCTATGCGAATGTGATGATGGAGATCAAAGGCGAGGACGGAAAGATCACATCAAGCAGGTTGATGGAATTCGTGGGGGACGATGTTGAAAAGTGGGACTGGAAGTTTGTAAAGAATGTTGGAGCGGCAAGTGGAGAGATGGAGATTGAGGCAGGTGTTGATGGTTTGAGCGATGATTTCAGGGTGTTGTTCAATGTGGTAAGCTGGGATGAAGAAGAGGATTACTCAAGTCAGTTAAGAAATAATTTTTTCCCTATCGCAAATGACAACCCACCGAATAGAGATGATTACACATTGGAGGAGTTTGTAAAAGACGAAATTATCGTTGGCTACTCGGAAGAAGTCTCTCTATCAAATCTGTCACAAACTATAGAAGAAAATGGAGGGAAAATTAAGAAACATAATACAAGAAGGAATTCTATATTAGTAAAAATTAACCCAGAAAGAAGAGAAGAATTTGTAGACGAAATCAAAAATAAAAAAGGAATTCAGTATGTTGAACCAAATTATTATGTATACGCTTCTATGACTCCAAACGATACTTATTACAGCTATCAGTGGGGTGTTGATAATATAGATTGTCCCAAAGCATGGGATTCAACGACCGGTGATGATAGTGTTGTCATTGCGATAGTAGATACTGGTGTTGACTACAATCATGAGGATTTAAAAAATAATATGTGGGAATCCTCCAATGGTTCTCATGGCTGGGATTTTGTGAACGACGATAAGTATCCCATGGATGATAACAACCATGGAACACATTGTGCAGGGATAGCAGCTGCAGAGATAAATAACGGGAAGGGTATAGCTGGTGTTGCTCAAGTTAAAATTATGGCAGTTAAGGTGTTAAATGAAAGTGGAAAGGGAAATGTTTATGATATTGCAGATGGAATCGAGTTCGCTGCCGACCAAGGAGCTGACATTATTAGTTTGAGTTTAGGAGGATCATCTTCAAGCGTAGAGAAAAATGCATGTGAACTACCACCCCCTAAATGGGGGTGGCGTCACATCGGATTTAGGTACAGAATGATTCCAATGTCCTTTGATTAGTGGAGGTTTCTTTCAGAGTGATTTC
>DAOVMN010000342.1 GCA_030630685.1 Thermoplasmata archaeon
TAGGAGAGGAGAGCGAGGGTAGAAGGGGCAGAGAGCAACCAGGGAGAGGGGGAAGCATAGGCGGAGTGGTGGTGAAGGATAGGAGAGGCGGAGAGCAGCCAGGGAGAGGGGGAGGCAGAACCGGAAATAAAGCGAACAAGACCCGGATCGCACCCGGACCCGCGAGGACATCCGCAAATGCCCCCTCCGAACATGAAGCCGTCAAGCCCGTAAGGGCAAGATGCCCGAAATGTGCTGTGGTGTTCCCTGTCAAGGATCCGAAGAGACCAATTACCGTTTCCTGTCCAGGGTGCAGAACACCACTCAGTCTGAAAAAATGAATCCACAACGAAAGGTGAAAGGAATGAAACCACAACGAAAGGTGAAAAAAATGAATGACCGGATAAAACCCACAACCCGGGTACTGAAACCAATGACCCGGGCACTTGTGCTCATGATGGTACTTATGCTCCCCACAGGTTTTTTTGCATCGGGAGACACGGAGACCCATTTCGGGGACGGAAACACGGAGAATACTGTCACATTCGATGGAAAGGGAAGCGATGATTCCACGACAATCAAGCTCCCGCACGATGCTCTCGTGAGCAATGCAGCCCTTGAGCTGAAGGGAGAGGACAATGCTGGAAATTATCTCTACCACCCCACGATGCTCATCGAGAACGAGCGGCTCTGGAACTTCAATGGTTCCGGGGGAAGGGCATCGGGCTACGGGCATCTCGGGGGACAGGAGGTATTCAGGGATAATTCGAGCTCTGCCTATCTTCCCTTTTCAGGTGGAGATTACCGGACAACCTCGCTGTACCTTCCCAAGAACGCCACCGTAACATCCGCAACACTGAATATCAGCGGGAAGAAGACCATGAGCAATATGACTCCGCCGGAGGTATTGAGCAGCGGCACCCTCGTTACCAAAGATGCCTCCCGCCCCGCACTGGCAGCGGATGGCCCCAATATTTATGCGGTCTGGGTGGACAATGGAGACATGAACTATTCGGGAAACGATAATGACATCTTTTTTAAGCGCTCTTCCAATAATGGGCAAACATGGACACACGCGATCTGTCTATCCGGGACCAATGGTTACTCCTACTACCCATCCATTGCAATAAACGGAAATAATGTGTATGTAATTTGGTATGATGATGCCTCCATCCTATTCCGCATGTCCACGGACAGGGGAGACAACTGGGATGACATTGTTGAGATCACTAACAATGTTCCGATACGGCTGTTTACTATTTCTGTCAGCGGCGATCATATTTATGTCGCCTGGGATCAATTCTCCGGGAACTATTTCAAGATATTCTTCGCACACTCGGACGATGGAAAGCAGTGGGATATCAAAAAAATATCCGGCAACAGCAAGAATAACGAATTTGATGCCTACGAACCATGGGTCGCATCCAGGGGAAGCCATGTCTATGTAGTGTGGCGTCAAAAAGACCCGGACACAGAGAGATACACGGTTGCATTCAACAGCTCCAGCGATTATGGTCTGACCTTCCAGAGCAGCGCAACCCATATCAGTTCCGGGAACAGCGATTATATCTTCGAACCCGAGGTGGCATGTGACGAGAACGGACATGTCTATGCTGCATGGAGGGATTACAATTCCGTGGTTTATGATATTTACTATACATATTCAAGATTTGACGGCGACAGCGGCACGTGGTCCACCCCCAAGGTAATCGATGATACGGATAATGACATCAATTCCATCTCGATTTCCTCGGAAAAGCAGAGCAGTGTGAACAATGTGTATGTGGCATGGGAGGACAAGATCGATAAAGGCCACTCCGATGTCTCCTTCATCCGCTCGACGAATGAGAATTCCTTCTCCACATCTCAGACCATTAGTGACCACAACGGCTTCGCCCCGTTTGTGGCAGCCAACAATGACGGGCATGTTTATGTTGCCCACCATATAAAAAATGAAACATCCGGCTTGAACAACCTGGACATCTGTCTGACAACCTCCGCAGATCAGGGATCGAGCTTTAGCAACGGGATCCTTCTTTCCTGGGAGCTTTTTGACGGACTTTCAGAAGCATCTGCAGTGGCTTTGGAAGGTGATGATATCTACCTTGTCTGGAAAGAAATCGGGAATATATCTGGTGTGGAAAACGGAGTTGACCGGGATATTTTCTTCCGGTATTTTAATGGAACCACCTGGTCCGGGGTAACTGTCCTTTCGGACGATTTCGGGGATGGAGCCTCTTTCTCTCCAGATATCGCAGTGGATGGGCAGAATATCTATGTGGTCTGGCAGGATGACCGGGATACAGATGAAAAAGAATGGGATGTCCTGTTCAGGTATTCCTCTGATGGGGGGCAGCACTGGAACCCGGTTAAGGTACTCTCGGACGACCCCGATGACGGGGATTACTCTTTCGCACCGAAGGTGGCGATCTCCGGCTCAACCGCTTATGTGGTCTGGGGTGATAATGGCGACATTTCCGGGAGCGGTACTGATTTGGATATCTGCTTTCGCAAGATCAATGCCGGGACACCCGACCCATCCGGCACAAAGGTTCTCTCGGATGAGTCGGATATGGTTTCACAGAGTCCGGACATTGCAGTGGATGGACAGAATATCAATGTCGTGTGGTCCGACATGAGCGACCTCTACGGCAGCGGCACGGATGCGGACATATTCTTCAGGAAATCCACTAATGGGGGGGCAAACTGGCAGGATGTCGTGGTAGTTTCACAGAGTTCTTCATCTTCATATACTCCTGTCATATCGGTGGGAAATTACGTCTATGTTGCATGGAGAGAGAACAGTGTTTACTTCTCGCGTTCCCCTGATGGGAATTCCTGGTCAGAGCAAAAAATGATCAGTAATATATTGGTTGGCAATCAACTCTCTCTTGTCTCAAACGGAGATGAGGTTTATCTCGGATCTTTACAGGATTGCTCATCCTCAGGTGTGTACCTCACCTCCTCACAGGATGCCGGGGATAACTGGGATGACCCTGTTTACGGATCCCTGACAGACTCGGAGAGTAAATTGGGCCTAACAATGTGTTACGGGAACGATACTCTCCATCTTTTCTGGGGAGACCAGGGTAACATCTCCGGCTCGGGATACGACTACGACATCA
>DAOVMN010000088.1 GCA_030630685.1 Thermoplasmata archaeon
ATCGAGAGATGTGCTGCAATCCGTTCGATATCAGCAAGGGTTAGTGGGATCGGCATCTCTTCACAACACTTCCCGCAATCCTCAAAGCAACGGACTCTCTTTTTCCGCATATTCATATTACTCCTTTGTGTCCCATACGCTTTCGTTTGTCTTATCCGGAATACAAACAAGTTTGCATCCACTCGGAACCTCATGTCCCAATAACAATCTCCTTTCTAACCCGGAGATAGCTACGAAATATGCCAGCAGAGAAAATAGGATGAAGGAAGAGTGCCTTAAGAACAGGGCGGAGATATCTTCCCTCCGAGACAAAATCAATCACATCCTTTTCACTAACAATCTCCATTGATTTTTCGATATGCCTAAAGAGCCTGCCCGTGCTGTAGAGCTTAAGGATGGGTGGAACTAATCTTGCGCCCCGGGAAACCCTTGGATAGGAAGCATTAAATTCCTCCATATATTGGCTGGGATCCATTACCCCCTCCTTATCCACAGCCTTCGCCAGGCTGATAGCCCCCTGAAGCGTGGATTCGACACCCCCACCAAGAAGGCAGCTCACCTGTCCGGCAGCATTCCCTACCAGGGCCATTCCCGGCCTGGCAAACGCACGGCGCAGCCCGGAATAGGGTATCAGGTCCCCACCTTTGGAGGCTATCCTCCAGTTTTCGGAGCCAGGGAAACTCTTCATAAAATCATTCAGAATCGGGATAAGGTCTCGTTTATCGATGGAGCCTGCCCCAAGGTTGAACTCGCGTTCAGACCTCGGATAGAGCCAGAGATAGCCCATCCCAAGCCTTTTACCGATATAGAAATGGGCAGTATCGTTTTCCAGCCCGTGTCTCCCCTCGATCTTGTAGCGGATGGCCCGAAGTGTCCGGTAGTTGGGGTCTGGGAAGTGCTCTTTTGCAGTGCAGGAGGTGACCCCCTCCGCCCCAACTATGAGATCTCCCTGAACGCTTTCGTTCCTGGCCAGAACAGCATTCCCTTTCATCACCCTCTGCACGCGTGTCCCAAACTTCACAGTCACACCCTCCGCTTCCGCCCTTTCGAGAAGGGTAAGCTTTATCCTATCCGCATTGAGAAGGAAGAGGTCCATGGGGACCCCGACCTCATTTTTAGAATCCAGAGAAACGACCATCCCCTTTGAGAAACGATTATCCACGCAATCTTCCCCCACGATCTTGGTGGTGGATGCGCCCGTGAGTTCACCTGTAAAATGCTGTGTAACACCCCTGTTCATCTCAAACAGCGTTATATCTAATCCCCTCTTCGCAAGGAGTTCAGAGCTCAGAAGTCCGCCTATTCCGGCCCCGATCACCAGCCCTTTCATGCTTAAGGGAGTAGAACTAAAACTATTAAAATCTTTTCATTCACTTCAGTATCTCCGAATAACCCTACTTCCAAATCATTGATCGTTCAGGGCCTCGTGGATGAAAAAACCCCAATCTTAAAATATGAAATGTTGTTCATCCTGGATAACGTTTTCTTGGAGCTGATATCATGGATCTGGACGATAGAAATGCCATTGTAACCGGCGGCAGCCTGGGTATAGGTGCGGCCATTGCGGTCAAGTTGGCGGAGGATGGTGCAAACGTAGCAATAAACTATCGCAGGCATGACAAAGAGGCTAAGGAAGTGGCAAAACGGATCGAGGCCCTCGGGCGGAAGGCGCTGGTTGTCAAGGCGGATGTGACCAGCTATGCGGATGCCGAGCGGATGTTCTCCAGGGTTCTCGATGCTTTTGGTCGTCTGGACATCCTGGTGTGCAATGCAGGTATCAACCGTGATAGGCCCATCTGGAAGATGAGTGAAAACGAGTGGGACCAGGTGATAAATATAAATCTCAAGGGGTACTTCATATACAACAAGCTTGCGGCAGGCATCTTCAAGGACCAGAGGTACGGGAAGATCGTGAACATCACATCCATCAATGGAATAAGGGGCAAGTTCGCACAGACGAACTACTCCGCCTCCAAAGGCGGGGAGATCGCACTTACAAAGGCCCTGGCAAAGGAGCTTGGCAAGTTCGATGTCAATGTGAACGCTATTGCACCTGGTATGGTGATGACAGAGATGGCTCAAAAGATACCGGCGGAATTCCTGCACAAGGCATTGGATGAGACCGTTTTAGGAAGGATCGCAGACCCAGAGGATATTGCGAACGTCGTATCGTTCCTTTGCAGCGAGAGGGCGAGGCACATCACCGGCGAGGTGATCAAGGTGGATGGGGGTCAGTATATCTAATGAGGTGGGAGGATACAACAAATTACATCATATGACAGTAACTTCATTAAATTCATTAAACTCACAATATGCTTTGAATGGTTAAAATAATGGTCAAGAGATGAGGTGAAATGACATGAAAGTGGGTATCGTAGGCATAGGCCATGGAAAGTTCGGGCGAAGGAGCGATGCAACTGTCCAGGAACTCGCATTCGAGGCCTTCCGCCTTGCAATGGAGGACACCGGAAATCTCGATAGGAAGGACATCGACGCTACCATCATCGGTTCTGTCCCGGAGTATCATAAGCAGAGATCCCTTCCCGGAGTTGTGGCGGAGTACCTGGGAATGAACGACCAGCCCACCTGGTTGACAGAGGCGGCCTGCGCCTCCAGCAGCGCAGCCATAAGGAGCGCATACATGGCGATAAGATCGGGAATGCACGAGGTAGTGGCCGTCCTTGGGGTGCAGAAGATGACAGAGCTCGAGACACCGGAACTCCTTGCCCTTATGGGTCGGGTCGGGGACGTCCAGTGGGAATCCATCTTCGGTACGACATTTCCAGGCTACTATGCATTCTATGCCAACAGGCACATGCACGAATTCGGGACCACCCATGAACAGATGCTCAAGGTAGCGGTCAAGAACCACCACTACGGCGCTATGAACGAGAAGGCCATGTTCCGGAAGGAGATAACCATCGAAAAGGCTCTCGCGGCAGCCCCGGTGGCCGATCCGTTCACTGTGTTCGACTGCTGTGCCAATGCGGACGGGGCGGCATGCCTTATATTAGCAAGCGAGGAAAAGGCAAAAAAACTCCACGATACTCCGATTTGGTTAGAAGGCCTGGGGTGTGCATCTGCGGCCATGTCGCTTCTCAGGCGTCCCGACCTGGTGAGCATACCCAGTGCAAAGGCGGCCTCAGAACAGGCATTTAAGCAGGCCTCCGTCTCCCCGAAGGACATTGCGGTGGCGGATGTGCACGACTGCTTCACCATAGCCGAGATATTAGCGTACGAGGATATCGGGTTCTGCAAAAAAGGAAAGGGCGGGAAGTTCATTGATGAGGAGCAGTCATACATCGGAGGCTCCAACCCGATCAACATCGACGGCGGCCTGAAAGCAAAGGGACATCCCGTGGGTGCCACGGGTGCCTCGCAGACCTACGAGATCGTTACCCAGCTCAGGGGCGATGCCGGAAAAAGGCAGGTGGACGGAGCGGATGTGGGATTGACCCATAATGTGGGAGGGATCGGGCAGTACACGTTTGTGCATATTTATAAGAGGTGATAGAGGAGGTAATAGAAGAGATAATTGAGGAGGTAATAGAAGAGATAATTGAGGAGATAATTGAGGAGGTAATTGAGGAGGTGATGAATTATGCCATTCAAATGGTTCGGAAAGGTCAGTTTTGTTCCCTATACGAAGGTCTCGCAATTCGCAGATGAACTCAAGGAAGGACGGCTCGTGGGCTCCAGGTGTCTCTCCTGCGGACACGTATCCTTTCCCCCGAGGGCGGATTGCATCGAATGCCTGTCCCCGGATTTCGAGTGGGTGGAATACTCCGGCAAATGTATCCTTCACACGTTCACGATTATACATGCTGCACCTACGGGATTCGATGATATCGCCCCGTACATCATTGGCATTGTTGACCTTCCGGAGGGGGGGCGCCTGTTAGGCTGGATGAGGGGTATTGAGAAAGAGGAAATCGAAATCGGGATGCCTCTCAAGGTGGTTCCGAGGATGTTCGAGGAGATACCGGAAATTAAAGTGTATTACACGTTGGAGAAGAGGGAGTAATACACGTTGGAGAAGAGGGATGAGAAAAATTGACGAAGATAGATAGTTAGATCAAGGAGATGCATGTTTATGCCTGGCAGAAAAGATGAATTGGTGTTGATAGACGGCTCACGTATTATAATCGAAGCCTCCGTTAGAGCAGGTGCGGAGATCTTTGTGGGATACCCCATAACACCCGCGAATTGGCTCTATCTTTATGCCACACAGAGATTTCCGATCATCCTGGCGGCTCCTGATGAGATCACGACATTACAGTGGATGGCGGGCCTTTCTGCAGCCGGCAAAACGCCTGTAACCGCTACCTCTTTCCCCGGGTTTGCCTTAATGAAAGAATCTATCAATATGGCGTTCATGATGGAGCTCCCGATGGTTATTATCCTGGCGCAGCGTCTTGGTCCTTCGACCGGGAGCGCTACCTGTGGTGCCCAGGGTGATCTTTTGCTGCTTCGGGGACTTATATCGGGTGGTCATCCGGTCCCCACTCTGTGTATTTCCGATCTTGACGACTGCTGGAACCTGTCCGCTTCTGCGGTATCGATTGCCTGTAAACTGCGGACACCGGTAGTGCTTCTTACCTCCAAAGAAATGGTTATGACCCTGCGGAGTTTTGACCTATCCGACTTATCACCTATCGACCCCATCCAGCACCGCTTTTACAGTGGCGAGGCCGCTTACCTGCCCTATGCAGATGACCAGAATCGTGTCCCCGCCTTTTTGCCAGTTGGCAACAACAGGCATCAGGTGAGGTTGACTTCCTCAACCCATGATACAAGAGGCCTGCTCCAGCATTCCACCGACGAAGCTATGGCGAATACCCGCCGTCTTCAGGAGAAGATAGTGGGAAACCTGCCCGACTTTACCTATTATGAATTAGATGAGATGGAGGGTTCAGATACGCTCATCTTTTCTTATGGAATCAGTTCTGCTGCTGCCCGTGAAGCGGTTCGCCTTTTACGGGAGAAAGGCATTGCGGTATCACTTTTAATTGGCAAGACGCTTTTACCCGCGCCTCCTGAATACTTCACGATCTTAGATAAATATGAACGGGTCATAATAGCAGAAGAAAATCTAAGCGCCCAATATTGTGAGATCCTTTTTGGTGGAAGGAAGCCAGCGGGAATTTCCACTGTTGGTTCGATCGGAAAGATGATAACTCCCCGGGCGTTGGTAGAGGAGGTGGCGGGGGCATGAGGAACGAAGTTCCGAGTGAATGCAAACTCGTTTGCATTCCGGATGAGCATGAAATGTTCGTCAAGGCCGGACGACCCCGCAGGGGTTGTCAAGGCATGAAGAAATCTTTGATTTCCGATTGCCGGTTGGCCGAAGGCCGACAAGGCATGAGCAACCAAAGGTTGCGAGTGAATGCAAACTCGTTTGCATTCCGGATGAGGCCGCAGGGCTCGTCAAGGCCGGATGATGCGAAGCATCGTCAAGGCATGAGTACAAAGTTCCTTAATACAACCGGGTTACCTTATTGCAAAGGTTGTGGACATCACCTAATTGCCAGAAATACAGCAATCGCACTCGAGAAAAGTGGATTTGCGCCCCTGGATACGATTCTTGTTACGGATATCGGTTGCCATGGGATTATAGACCGTTGCTTCAACACCCACACCGTGCATGGTCTGCATGGTAGGGCTGCTGCCTTAGGAGCAGGGATTACACTCGGCTTATCCGATCCGAAGAAAAAGGTTGTAGCATTCATTGGAGATGGCGGTGCCACAATCGGACTCCAGCATTTATTAGAGGCCGCACGCCTGAACATCAACATGACCGTTATTATCCATAACAATATGCTATATGGAATGACCGGTGGACAGGCCAGTGGATTGACCCCCTGCGGCTTCAGAACAACAATAACTCCCGAGGGAAATCCCGTTGCAGGTTATGATATCTGCGCACTGGCACACACCGCGGGCGCACCCCATGTAAGGCGAATCATTGGTGTGGGAGATTTTTCAGAGGAACTAACCGAGGCATTCAAAGCAGATGGCCTCTCTCTTGTGGAGGTTGTGGAGATATGCCCGAGTTATGGAGCAAAATTGAATCCCGGAACAAAACTTGATACAATAATCGAGGCATCGGGGCAAAAGATAGGATTGTGGCAAACAGGAAATAAGGATGCCTACTCATTGCAATGTCGAGAAAACCTTCCCTCACTTTTTGAAAAGACACCCGAAATAAAAGTGGAATTTGGATCCAAACTCAAGAGGCCGTTTTCGATAATCCTCAGTGGCTCGGCCGGGGAGGGCGTTCAACTTGCCTCCGAATTACTGGCCCGTGCGGCGATTTCCTCTGGACTTCGTGTCACCAAAAAAGGAAGCTATCCCGTCACGGTCGGGGTAGGTTTTTCTACCGCCGAAATCATTATTTCCCCCCGGGGGATTCACTTTCATGGGATTAGCGAACCCGATCTGGTAATCATTACCTCGAAGGATGGGTTGAGACATAATAGGAAGCGTATCGAGGCCATGAAATGCGGAATACTCTTCATAGACGAAAGCCTTGAACCCCCGGAGACTGCGGCGGAAGTAGTATCCCACAATTTCCGCGGGATGGGGCCGCGAAACGCTGCCATCTTTGCCGTATTCTTTTTTGCACGTAACAGCGGCCTGATTTCCATCTCGGCCATGATTAAAGCAATACAGGATCGTGGGCTTGCCGGTAAGATTCCTATCGAAAAGATGAAGAAAAATCTTGAAGGCGTGGTATGAATGAAAAAATCAAGCAAAACTTTATTATTTATTGGATAAGCCTCACGAATATGGAAACATTAGAAGAAACTATTCGGCAACTGCCCTTAGAATTGAAACAGGAAGCCATGGATTTTATTCAGTTCCTACTCAATAAATATGATAAGAAAAAAGGGGGGAAATTATCCCTTGACTGGGCCGGTGGATTGAGAGAATATAGGGATCAATTTACGTCTCTGGAATTACAAGAGAAGTCGCCAAAACAGGTCTCATTAGTGTAGTATTAATTTCTTGAACAGCGCATCCTGCTTTTCATTTAGCGATAGTACAAACTCCTCGAGATCCGCCTTTTGCTCCGGCTCGAATTTTCCAGTAGCCATGAGCTTTTCTATCACCTCTTTTAGCGTATCCTTCCTTTGCCTGAACTTGACCTCCGTAGGCACGATCTTCTTTATTCCTTCCTTCTCTATCCTCTCGGTTAGCTCTTTCCTAAGGATGTATTTCTGCACCTTCCCCCTGCTGCTGATAGGGAGGTCTTTCTCAATAAATACGTATCTCGGGACCTTGGCGCTTGTCATCTTTCCGTAGCAGAGATCGACCACTTCCTGGCCCGTGATCTTTATACCCGGTTCAGGAATGATAACCGCAGTGACGATCTCCCCAAGGTCATGATCCGGAACCCCCACCACAGCCACTTCCTGGATCTTTGGATCGGATATCAGGTATTCTTCTATCTCCCTTGGATAGACATTGAACCCGCCGACAATGACCATGTCCTTCTTTCTCCCCACGATCCTGCAGTAGCCATGTTCATCCATGATGGCAAGGTCTCCGGTGTAAAGCCAGCCCTCATCATCTATGGTCTCTGCTGTCTGCTCGGGCATGTTGTGATACCCTTTCATCACGTTGTAGCCTTTACATGCCAGCTCGCCCGTCTCCCCTACAGGGACCGGATTGCGATCATCATCCACGATCTTTACTTCCACATTTGGCAGGGGTCGTCCAACTGTTTCCACCCTCTGGTCAAGTGTGTCATCGAACCTTGTCAATGTGACCAACGAGCACTCGGTTAACCCATAACCTATGCAGATATTGCATTTCATGATATTCATGATCCCTTCCATGGTATCCACGGGACAGGGTGCACCGGCAATAATTCCTGTGCGCAGGGAGGTCGTATCATAGTTCCTCACCTTCAGCACCTCTAACTCGCGGATGAACATGGTAGGGACACCATGGCATACGGTGCACTTCTCTTTCTCGATCGTTCTCAGCACATCCTCGGGCTCGAAGGTCTCCATGACCACGATGCTCGCACCATGAACCACTGTCA